>NZ_JBYNRX010000022.1:0-57170 GCF_057785375.1 Roseiflexus sp. | reverse complement strand
CGCCGCACCTGCCGGCGGCGGAGCAGGTGACGGTGTGGCAGGAGGCGCTGGCGGCGGCGCGGGCGATTGAGGATGCTGCGGAGCGCGCCGAGGCGCTGGGGGCGCTGGCGCCGCACCTGCCGGCGGGATTGCTGGGGAAGGCGCTGGCGGCGGCGCGGGCGATTGAGGATGAGGAGTGGCGCGCCGAGGCGCTGGGGGCGCTGGCGCCGCACCTGCCGGCGGCGGAGCAGGTGACGGTGTGGCAGGAGGCGCTGGCGGCGGCGCGGGCGATTGAGGATGAGGAGTGGCGCGCCGAGGCGCTGGGGGCGCTGGCGCCGCACCTCACCGAACTGCCCCGTGCCCAGCTCTATGAGAGCTGGGCTGAGACGCTGCCGATCCTGGCGCAGCATCGCCGCCGCAATCTGCTTGTCGATCTGCGCGCACTGACGCCGGTAATCGCGGCGCTGGGCGGTGAGAAGGCAGTGGCAGAAGCAGCCCGCGCCATCGCCGATGTGGGTCGGTGGTGGCCCTAGGAGACGGCAGGTCAACCGAGGGAGGAGAACGGCGTCGCGCCCCTCGCTCGCCGCGCCGTCCGCCGTCGGCGGTGCAGGCGCCGCGATGCCCGGCACTTCCCACGAAATACGCGCATCCTGCCTCCCACTGCGCCTTTGCGCCTTCGTGTTGTTGGATCAACGCCAAGACGCCAGGACGCAAAGGGGCAGGGAGGTGAGGGGGCAAGGCCCCCACCCTTGCCCTCCCCCGCTGGGGGAGGGGACTGTGCGGCGTTGGCGACGATGCGGGATGTGATATGCCCCGTCCCCGCTGCGCCTTTGCGCCTTCGTGTTGTTGGATCAACGCCAGGACGCCAGGACGCGAAGGGGCAGGGAGGTGAGGGGGCAAGGCCCCCACCCTTGCCCTCCCCCGCTGGGGGAGGGGCAGGGGGGTGAGGGGAAAACACCGCAGCCTATCAGGTGCGGAAGAAATCAATGACCGACCCGCGCTCCTCTTCGCTTGGCATGACCTCAACGAACGTGATGCGCCACCAGGGGAAGATGACACTCTGAACGCCGGGCGCCAGGTAGGGCACGTCTTTGCCGTCACGTTTGCGCATATTCGTGACCTTGATGAACATATCGCCCGGTTGCGGTTCCTGCTCAATATCTGCCAGAACCGGATCTTCGCCTGCAATGTGCAAAATGACGGTTCTTGCCACGTTTGGCTCCTTTCAGCGCTGTCGGTTTCGGATTTCCAGACGCAACAACAGGGTGCCGCACATGATCTCATCGCCATGCTTCACCGGCGTCGCGCACATCGGATCGATCTGACGACCGTTGACAAAGGTCCCATTCGCGCTGCCAAGGTCCTCGACGCGGTATGCCCCATCGCGGTACGACAGGATGGCATGGCGACGCGAGACGCCGGCATCATATCCCCCAAACGGACTGAGATCGATATCGGGCATAATGCCGCGTGTCGGGTCTGCCCGTCCGATGAGCGCCTCATCACTGAGATTGACCTCGATCCGGCGACGACTGCTTACCACGACCAGCGTGACCGTATGAGCGGACTGCGGATCGTCTCCCGACGGCGGACCGGAGACTACCACAGGATCGTGACTCTCGATAACGCCGACATCGAGTTCGCGCGTTGATTCGGGCGGACCGGCGTCGATCAGGCTGGCGCCGCACTCAGTGCAGAAGATCGTGCCATCGAGTTGTCGGGCTGAACAGTTCTGGCAAATAATCATACGCAGTCGCCGTTATTGGAGACGGGAGAGCCTGCACTTCCGCCGTCTCACGTTGTCGTCTCACGTTCATCGCCCGCAATCGGTCCTATCAGTCCGCGGGTGCCAAAGCGGATGCGTTTGCGCCCTTCTTCACTCACGGCGCCATTGCGCAAAAGACGAGTCGCTTCGTGTTGTAATGTATGCGCCAGCGCTGTGTCACCAACGCTAAGCATGCGCGTGCCTGCCATTTGCAGGCGCTCACTTGCTTCCTCGATGCGTCCTTCTGCAGCGCACTTCCAGGCGTTTGCCTGCAACCGGTATGCCACCAGGCGCTCCAACCAGTGTTTGACCGTGGCATCAACGTGATAGGCGACCTCTTCCGCCGGACGCAGGCTGACGCGAACCAGGAGTTCGCGCGCCTGATCGCGCAGATTCGCTCCTGAAAGATGGTACCGCAGCGTCAGTTTCAGCGCCGGATGATCGCCGACCGGCAGGGGCGGCACAACGACTTCGAGCAGAAACCCCTGCACCCCGGTATCGGGCCAGTCCCCCAGATTGGCGACCCAGCGGCGCTCTGCTTCTTCGACGATCGTAATCGGCGCGATGAACGGGCGCACCTGATCGAGGGATCGCAACAGCGCACCGGGGCGCGCCTCGACCGACAGGTGCACCTGCTGGGCGAAGATGGCATGGAGGCGCTTCACTTCATCGGCGAAAACTTTGACGACATCCTGCGCCGTGGCGATGTACTGCGCCCGGCTGTTTTCGCTGGCGGTCATCGTCTCGAGCAGGTCCTCGTTCCACTCCGTCCCAATGCCGAGCGCCGTCAACCCGATGCCGCGCGACTGCCCGCGACGGGCGATCTCGACGCACCGGCTCTCGTCGCCATAGGTGCGGCCGTCGGTCAGCAGAATGATCCGGCTGATGCCGCGCGCCAGAAGCGGGCGCTGCACTTCCTGAAGCGCAAGCGCCATCCCCTGCGCCATTTCGGTGCCGCCTGCCGCTTCGATCTGCGCAATCGCCGCTTTCAGGTCCGCCCTCTTAATCGCGCGTTGCGCCGGAATCACCACATCCGCCCGGTCATTGAAAACCACCAGCGAAAAATAATCGTCCTGCCCCAGTTGATCAACAATCCGCGCCGCAGCGTCCTTGACTTGCATCAGGCGCTCGCCGCGCATCGACGAACTGCGGTCAATTACCAGGCACAGGTTCAACGGCAATTTGGGCAGTTGCTGCGCCACCCCTTCGGCATGCGCTTCCAGAAGGACGTAGATCAACTGCGGTTCATCGCCGACTGCCAGTGTCGTTCGGCTCAGGGTCTGTTGCAGATGAATGCCTGGTGTCATCGGAGCGCCACCAAATCTTACGGGCGGATATGCAGATACACTACCATAAATACGATGATGTTAGCAATAGGAAAAAAGTGCGTCCTTCTCGCAGAACTAGACGAGCCTGACAAGGACGACAGAAATGTTATCCGGCCCGCCGGCGCGATTGGCGGCGTCGACCAGGGCGCGCGCGGCGCGCTGTAGGCTATCGATGCTCTGGACAATGCGCAGCATAGTCGCCTCTTCGACGCACCCCCACAACCCATCGCTGGCGAGGAGCAGGTGCGTCGCGCCGCCGATCGGCTGAAACACCAGATCGACCGCAACCTCCGGGTGCTGCCCGATAGTGCGGTACAACTGGGAACGCAGCGGATGTTCCCGCGCCTCAGCCGGGTCAAGCTGCCCCATCTCGATCAACCGTCCGACCGCCGAGTGATCGGTGGTCAACTGATGGATGCCGCTGGCATCGATCAGGTATGCGCGCGTATCGCCCACGTGACCGATGTACAGTGAACGACCGAGCAGCAGCGCCGCAGTGCAGGTAGTGCCCATGTCCGATCCGGTCATTCGGGCATGTTCCCAGATGGTGCGGTTGGCTTCCTGAACGGCATCGACTATCAATGCCTGGAGGGAAACATTGATACTTCCCTCAATGGCCGGCACGAGGAGGTCGGCGATAACGCGCCGCGCGACGGCTGCCACCGCCATGCGGCTGGCGATCTCGCCCCCTTCGTGCCCGCCCATTCCATCGGCGATGACGAACAACCCAAGCGTGGCATCGCCCGTTTCGCGCGGGATGCTGCTGATCAGCGTGTAGATGGCGTCCTGGTTGGTTTCACGCACCTGGCCGATGTGCCGCATTGCGGCAGCGGCGATCGCCGGCGGCGGCGGCGGGGTTTCGCGCGGGAGCGCATCATCGGCGAGCGGTTCCGTTTCACCGCGTCTGCGGTCGAGAACATCTCCCTGCGTCATGACTGCGTGCGTATCGAGTGGGCGCGTGCCATCGCTCTCGTCGGACCACCACGCCGTATCGGACGGATCGGGCGCCGGTGCGGAAGGGGGTTCGGGTGACGGATTTTCGCTCATAGGTCGCCTGTCTTTCGTCGAGAACCGTGCCGCGTCATGTCAGCTCCGTCAATGGCGCAGCGGCTGTGCGCTATGCGCGCAACGCATACAGTGCGTGATCGAGTGATCCAATGTAGACCACGCCCTCACTGATCGCCGGCGACGACACCACCGGACCCTGCGTTTCGTAGCGCCAGATCAGCGTGCCGTTGGCTGCATCGAGGCAGTACACGCACCCGTCGGCAGCGCCGAAGTAAACGCGCCCCTGCTCGACCCGTGGAGACGAGGTGATCTGGCTGCCGGTATCGTACTTCCAGGCCAGCTTGCTGTTCTTCAGTTCAATCGCATACAGGTTGCCATCGACGCTGCCGACGAACACGCGCGTTCCCAGGACGAATGGCGACGAGTTGACATAATGGTTGGTGCGGTACTTCCAGACGGGCCACCCGCCTTCGCTGTCGAGCGCATAAAGGGTGTTATCCATCGAGCCGACGATCACCATATTCTCGGCGAACGCTGGCGATGAAATCACCGGTTGTTGGGTGCGCTGCTTCCAGCGCACCCCGCCATTTTTGATACTGAGCGCATAGACGAACCCATCGCCGCCGCCGAAGTAGACCGACTCTCCTGCAATGCACGCCGAGGAACGGATTGGCATCCAGGTGCGGTATTTCCAGATCTGGGCGCCGCGCAGCCCGTCGATCGCATAGAAATGCTGGTCGTCCGACCCGATGAAGATCACGCGATCCAGCACCCGCGGCGACGAGCGCACCGGCTTACTGGTGCGAAATGTCCAGCGCAGAACGCCGCGACGGATGTCGCAGGCGTAGACTGCGCCATCTTCCGATCCCACGATGACGATATCATTCCATACGGCGGGCGATGATGAAATGCCCCCTTCGGTGGCATATTTCCAGCGAAACTCGCCGCGACCGGCATCGACCGCATACAGGTTCGTGTCGTAGCTTCCGACGAAGACCATGCCATTGCTGACGCATGGTGAGGAGCGCACTTCATCTTCACAGACAAAGCGCCAGACCAGTTTGGTGGTCGCCGCGCCGCTCGCGCGCGACAGCGCGACTTTCCCTGCGGTTGCCGTGCCTCCGCCCTGCTTGCTGCGCAGCGTCGGCGTCTGCAACAGTGCCAGGCGCATTTCTTCCGCCGACGCCCAGCGCGTTTTCATATCGTAGGAGAGCGCCTTTTCAACGACTGCGGCGAATTCCGGCGAGATCTGCGGGTTCAACTGGCGCAGCGGGCGTTCGTGAAACGTAAACGGCGTTTCGGTGCGCGGGTCGCTGGCGGTCAACAGATGGTGGAGCGTGGCGCCAAGCGCATAAAGGTCGCTCTGCGGTTCGGCGATGCCCTTGTACTGTTCCGGCGGCGAATATCCTTCGGTGCCGATGACGGTGCCGCGGGTGCGCACCAGGCTGCGAGCGATGCCAAAGTCGATCAGGATGATCCGATCATCGGCTGTCACCATGACATTCGACGGCTTCATGTCACGGAAGACGATCGGTTCCGGTTTCTGGTTGTGCAGATACGACAACACCTCGCACAGCTGCACCGCCCAACGCGCCACCCGTTCTTCAGGCAACGGACCTTTCGCTTCGTCGAGCACCGTTTCCAGGTCTTTCCCCTGGATCAGTTCCAGGATCAGGTAGACCCGACCATTCTCCTCGAAAAAGTCGAACACCTTGGGAATAGCCGGATGTTGCAGGGTGGCCAGCAGCCCGGCTTCACGCTCGAAGTTCTTGAGGTTCAGCAACCGCGTATTCGAATCCGGCGCGCTCTGATACATCTCTTTGATGGCGCATGGACGCACGACATCCTTGAAGCGCAGGTCGCGCCCGCGATAGACGACGCTCATCCCGCCGATGCCCAGTGTGCCTTCGATCACGTACCGCCCCTGCAAGACGACGCCAGGCTGCATCACCGGCGCGACGACGCGCCCTCCGGCGCCAGGGGCTGCTGTTCCTTGCGGGTCCGCCTCCGCGCCCGACGATGACGAGTTCAGGTCGATGCCCTTGGTCGTGCCGGGTTTCTTGATCAACGCCATACCAATCCTCCGCAGCGAGCCATACTGCGATATTGCAATTCGAACGGGCGCGCCTGGCAGAGCAAATGCGTGCTCGACCGGTTAATCTCTTGTTATTATACAGGACGGATACAAGAATGCGCGAGTCGGCATCTCTGACAGATCTATGCCTTCCGGCTGCTATTATAGGTCTTCCTGGCGTGCGAATCAATGAGCAACTGAGCCTATCCGGCAAATCTCCTTGGAGAGGAGAAGGCATGGCTTTCGCCCTTGCGACGGACGTTGGTCAAGCCGGTCGAAGCCGCCGTGAGCCGCTCCCCGTCCTTGAGCGTCCGGGTTGTGGGTCATCGCTCTATGAGTTGAACCGCATGCACACCTGTGCTATGATTGAAAAAGAACTCTCAGGAGTGAGGAGCGAGGTATGGAACGTGAAAGTGGCGACCCCTTCGATCCGCGTGCGCCCCGATCACCGCGCCGGGATCCACGTGATACTGAACGACTGAATCCCGATGACCACGCAGAGCCGGTCAATCCGGCGTGGCGGCGCACCAGGAGTGCGGCGCGTCCATCACGCGGCGGCGCCCCTTTTACTCAGGAACTGATCCTCTGGCTCCAGCACGATGGGTGGAAGTTTGTCCTGACAGCGATGGCAATTATCCTGGCGGGCATTGTCCTCTTCATGCTGAGCCAGGCAGGGTCACCCGAACCTCTGCCTTCGGGCAGGAGTGCAACTGAACCGCAGTCGCAACCGCCAATTGTGTTGACGCCGCTGCCTGAACAGCCGACCGTCACCCCCGATCCGCTCACCTCGACCCTCACTTTAACGCCGACGACGCCGCTCAATGCACAGTTGCGCGTTCAGGGCACCGGCGCGCTCGGTCTGTTCCTGCGTCCAGAGCCGAACCTCAACAACACGCCGATCAAAACCCTGCCCGAAGGCACGATCGTGACGGTCGTCGGCGAGGACTCGGTGCAGCCGGATCGGGTGTGGAAACGGGTGCGCGACGCAGAAGGCGCTGAAGGTTGGGCTGCTGCGGATTACCTGGTCCCGGCGACACCATGAAGATGTGTCACAAATGAGCCTGTTCCGGTGGACGCTGTTCGTCGGGTGGCACATAATACTAACTTGCGGTCAGTCAGACAAGATAGTCACGTGTTCATTGTTCAAGGCGCAACGGTCAACGCGCACCGGCAGGCGTGTCGTGGACGCATGACTGCGCAGTGGCATCAGCAGCCTTGGCGGGGCTTTCACTTGCGGTGAGCACCGTCGAACCGCGTCCTCAGCCAGGGCTTTCGCCCGCAGCGTCCTGGCAGTATGGTACAAATGACCGCACATGAGCATAAGATTCTGTCTGTGCGGTGGCGACGCCGGGCCAGGCGAGTTATGCAGATCGCGCAGGCGCAACTCGTGTTGTGCAGCAATGATCCGGTCGGCAAAACGCGGACCGACAGCGGGAATGAGGAAGCAACGATGAAACGCCATCCCGGACTTGTGCCCCTGTCGCACGAGCATCGCCAGGTACTGTTCATTGCCCAGGTCATTCGGCGCGGTGCGGCGCGCTACCGTGGCGCTCCCGCCACAACAGCCGAGAAGCTAACGTATGCGCGTCAGTCGCTGACGGCGCTGGCACTACCGCACATGCAGCGCGAAGAAGATATTCTCTTTCCCGCAGTGAGAGGCAGAGACGATGTCGTCGATGCCCTCATCGCCGTCCTGATCACCGAGCATCGCAGGATCACGGCAGATAGATATTGCGACCCTGCACGATGACGAAGTCGATGCAGCGACGCTCGAGGAGCGCCTCAATGCTCTGGGAATACTGATCGAGACCCATGTGCGTCGTGAGGAGCGTGCACTGTTTCAGCGTCTGCAAGCAGTGCTGGCCGATGAGGCTTTACGGGAGTTGGGTGAGCAATGGCGCGCTGCCAGTGCAGGTTCCATGTGCTTTCTCGAAGGCGAAGCCTGATGGTCAGAGTGCTCAAAACATCTCGCCGCCGCACTCATCGGCGTAGGGCCCGGTGTTTTCATCATCGCCGCCGGGCGCGTCTTCCGGCAGATCATCGTAGTCCATACCGCCTCCCTGGAGAACAAACGCCCTGGTCAGGACATACAATCTGGCCGTCGCAGACGGTCAGTTCTCACAGCAAGCAGGGCCAGACGTACTTTGTTCATGATATAGAGTGTACCTTATTCTATCATATTTGCAAGATGGTGCAATCTGGCAGTGAGCAGAAAACGCAAAAGACGCCATGAAAGGCGTCTTTTCCATTTCTGGTGGGCGATACTGGACTCGAACCAGTGACCTCATCGGTGTGAACGATGCGCTCTAGCCAACTGAGCTAATCGCCCGACACCCAAAAGTATACCACGGAGCGTCTGAACGCGCAACTCCCGGCACTGTGGTAACTTCTCATACCAACTTGCAGTCAGTCGGACAAGATGTTCGCGTGTTCGTTGCGCCTTGCGCAACGGTCAACGCGCACCGGCAATCGTGTCGTGGATACACGACTACGCATTGATGTCAGCAGCCCCAGCGGGGCTTCCACTTGCGGTGAGCGCAGTCGAACCGCGTGCGGTGAGCGCAGTCGAACCGCCTCCTCAGCGAGGGCTTCAGCCCGCAGCGCTCCGGCAGTATGGTACGAATGACCGTGCATGAGTATCAGACTTGGGGGAAGGGAATCTCATATCACGCAGGTGACGGATCGTCTCGCCTGCGCCGGCAGGCTTCGCCCCCGTCGCCTGCGGCGTCAGCCGCCGGGCGCAGCGCGCGCCGGATTATAAAGTTGACGTCACTGCGACAAGCGGTAACCACGAAGGTCGCCAAGGGACACAAAGGAAATGCGCTTCGTTTTTATTCACCCTCGCGCGCTTCGTGCCCTTGGTGGCGAAGCCTTTGTGCAGTGGACTCAAAGTTCAAATATCTAAACTTTTATGGACGGTTTGTGGCGATTTTGTGCAGGGGTTGCCTGTATGATTCATGGTATTCTGCTTCACAATGTATGACGTTACATACCCGCAATGGAGGACGGCATGGCACGCCGGAGTGGTGGCATCAAGCGCAGTTCCTGGGTGACTTTTCGCAGACGTTTGTTTCTGGTGCGTCAGTTGCTGCGCGCGCCTGCAAGCGCAGCAGAGTTGATCTCCAGAGTCCAGACAGAACTCGGTGAGAATGGATATCCCGCAAATGCAGCGGCAGCCCTCAAACACGATCTGGACTCGCTCAAAGGAGAGTATGATTGCCAGATTGTCTATCGGCGCGACCAGGGAAAGTACGTGATTATCGATCTGGGTGAACTTGCGTTGCTCGATCCGCCGCAGCACTGTCTGGAAGCGCTGGCGCTGCTCGATGCGAGTTACCCGCCTGGCACGGGTAATCCAATGCAATCACACATTCGCGCTCTGCTCGATCAGGTCATGCACATGCTTCCCAACCGGTTGCAACTTCAGGTGCACGCGCGTCGCTGCACAACCCGCCAGAAGATGCCAATCGGTCGCATTGACTCTAATGTGCTGGCAACTGTGCGTCAGGCGATCGAAGAGAAGCACGAACTCGTCTTTCGGTATTGGGGGCTGAACAACGGTGAGGCGCCGCGCCGCCATCGTGTCGCTCCCTACGGCATCTTCTTCCGTAACAGCGGACATACATTGCTCGATGCCACGCTGCTCGAAGTGCAACCGGCAGGGTCTGAGCAGTTGTTCACAACAGTAGACTACCGGCTTGATCGCATCGTGCCTGGCACGGTGCAGGTTCTTCCGACCCCGCTGCCGCCAGAGCGTCCGCAGGCGCAAACATATACCCTGCGGTACTGGCTGCATCCTGAGATTGCTCAGAGTGCCGATGGGGTGTCGTTCTTTCCCAATATGCGGGTCGAGTACGGCAACGATGGCAGCGCCATGGTGACGGCAACGATTTCTAATCTTGCTGTTGCGCGTGATGTGCTGTTGCGCTATGGCGATCGCTGCCGGGTGATCGAACCGCCTGAACTTATTGACACGCTCCGTGAAACTGTGGAAGCGATGGCGTCGCTGTACGGCAGCCCGGTCGCTGTGCGCTAATAGCGCGATCACCCAAAACCAGGACGCTCAAGGACGTGGAGCGGCGGACGTTGGCTGAGCTTGTCGAAGCCAACGTCTGCCGTTGGGTGGGCGCAGGCAATGGGGTGGGCGCAGGCAATAGGGTGGGCGCAGGCAATGCCTTCGCCTCCCCAACACAGGTTTTTGACGCCTACACCCGGCCAGGCGTCGCAATGCCGTTGCACGGCGCTTCTTCGGACGAGGATTCTTCCTGCGGCGTTGTGCCAAACAGGTTGCTGATAGTCGCTGCCGGATGCGGCAGCAACGCCGCCGCCAGCACCTCATCGAGCGTTTCGACAGGCACGAAGGTCAACGCCTCGCGCACCTCCGCCGGCAGGTCATCGAGGTCAACCTCGTTGCGGCGCGGCAGGATAATGGTGCTGATGCCAGCGCGGTGGGCGCCGAGCGCCTTTTCCTTCACCCCGCCGACCGGCAGCACCCGCCCACGCAGGGTGATCTCACCGGTCATGGCCACATCGTCACGCACCAGGCGACCGGTTGCCGCCGAGGCAAGGGCTGTCGCCATTGTGATCCCTGCCGAGGGTCCGTCCTTGGGAATAGCGCCTCCTGGAACGTGAATGTGGATAGCATGCGTATCGAAGAAGCGCGGATCGATGCCCAGGGTATGCGCCCGTGAACGGACATAGGTCAGGGCTGCTTCGGCGCTTTCACGCATCACATCCCCCAACTGCCCGGTCAGGCGCAGTTCGCGGCTCCCCTCGACGACCGATGCCTCGACGAAGACAATGTCACCGCCGGCTGGCGTCCAGACCAGTCCTGTCGCTACGCCGGGCTGATCGATACGCTCCCTGGCTTCGTTGAAGAACCGGGGACGTCCGAGCGCATTGCGGACAAATGCGCCATCGATCAGAACAGGCGCAGATTCCGCTTCTGAGCGCTCCTCGACCATACGGCGCGTCACTTTGCGCAACACGGCGCCAATCTGCCGTTCCAGATTGCGCACTCCCGCTTCGCGGGTGTAGTCGTGGATGATCGTGTGCAGCGCCTCTTCGGTGAAGATGACTTCGTCCGCGCGCAATCCATTGGCGCGCAGTTGCTTCGGAATCAGGTGCCGTTGCGCAATGTGCACTTTTTCGTCCCCGGTGTAGCCGCTCAGTTCAATGACTTCCATCCGGTCGCGCAACGCTGGCGGCACCGTCTCCATCGTATTGGCGGTTGCAATGAACAGCACCTTGCTCAGGTCGAACGGCACGTTCAGGTAGTGATCGGTGAACGTGTCGTTCTGCTCCGGGTCGAGCACTTCCAGCAGCGCCGCCGCCGGGTCGCCACGGTAGTCGTGCCCCAGTTTGTCGATCTCATCGAGCAGGATGACCGGATCGGACGCGCCGGCGCGACGCAGTTCCTGGATCAGCCGCCCTGGCTGTGATCCGATGTACGTGCGGCGGAACCCGCGCAACTCGGCTTCATCGCGCACGCCCCCAAGGCTCATGCGCGCGAATTGCCGCCCCAGCGCCCGCGCAATGCTCTGTCCCAGGCTCGTTTTCCCGACGCCGGGCGGACCGACGAACGCCAGGATTGGCTCGCGCACCCGTTCGTGCTCCCCGGTCAGTGTTTGACGGCGCTGCCGGACCGCCAGATATTCGAGAATGCGCTCTTTGATCGTATGCAGACCATAGTGATCCTCATCGAGCACCTGGCGGGCGTAGGCGATATCGATAGGCGCGCCGGTCGTCTTGTTCCACGGTAGTTCTGCCATCCATTCCAGATAGGTGCGCACCATCTGATACTCGGGCGAAGCATTGTTCATCCGGCTGAGGCGGTTGAGTTCGCGGTCGGCCTCTTTGCGCGCTACAGGCGTAAGGTTGGCCGCTTCGAGTTTCTCGCGCAGTTCCGCCAGTTCGTCCGCCTCCGTGTCGTCTTCACCCAGTTCCTTTTGAATAGCGCGCAGTTGCTGGCGCAGGTAGAATTCGCGTTGCTGCCGCGCTGCTGCATCCTGCACTTCCTGCCGGAGGCGCGCCTGAACATCCAGCAGCGCCAGTTGCTTGCGATAGAACGCCAGCACCTTGCGCAAACGCTCGACGACATCAAAGGTTTCGAGGAGGTCCTGCCGCTCCTCGAAGGTGTAGTCCGGCGAATAGCCGGTGTTATCGGCAAGATGACCGGGATCATCGATGCTGCGCACGAAGTTGCGGATCTCCTGGGGAATGCCGGGGCGCTGCTCCAGCACAGCGTCAATCGCGGCATGCACCTCGGTCATCAACTGCTCGAGTTCCTGGGTGCGCTCGGCATGGTCATGACGCTCGACATAACTGAAACGCGGGTAGGGCTGATCCTGGGTCTGTTCGAGCAGTTCCGCCCGTACCAGACCGCGCACAACCATGCCATTCGCGCCGTTTGGCAGGCGCCCGATCTGCTCGATGCGCGCAACCACGCCGACACGGTGAAGTCGCAGCGCGAGCGGCGCGTTCGCCGGTGCGTCACGCCGGTATGCAACCAGCAGCGCCAATTGTCCCTCTTTCATCCCGGCGTGCGCTGCCGCCTCAACCTCCTCGTTAAGCGGCACGGTCACGACGGTGTAGGGAAAAACGACCACGCCCTCGAGCGGGATCAGTGGTAATGTCTGAATCGGTTGGATTGGTTCGAATACGGGCTTATGGTCCATAGCCTTTACCTCTGGAAGTCTGGCGGAGAGAGACCCCGCGTATGAGGTATTATGATGCGCTGCGCAGTGACAGTCAAGGCTTCCAGGCGGTCATGGAGCAAACTCTAACAAAACGTTAGTATGGAATGCTTCAATCCTCGTGTGTCAGCCGTGCCCGACTTCCCGGCATGACCTGCGCTTCGCTCCATGGTCGGTCGGGCGTGCTGCGGTAGCGCACCAATAGCGGAACGTCCCCCTTCAGGTAGCGGATCTCGACTGTTTCCGGCGCTATATGAAGGTCGAGGACGTGTTCGCCAATGCGCAAGCCGTGCAGCGTCGCGCCTTTCCAGGTCGATGGCAGGTGCGGTTCGATGGTCAGTTCGTGACGATGCGCCTGTGGGTTGAGACCGAGGAGTCCTTCGGTGATACCCTGCAACAGCAGTCCTGCTGACCAGAGTTGTATAAAACACAACCCCTGCGGGATCAGTTCTTTCAGCGTTCCGAGTGTTCCGTGGCGCGCTGTTTCGCCGATGCACCGCAGCAGTCTGAAACCGGTATCCGCCTGTCCATTGCGGAACGCCGCCAGCGCCAGCAGGCCCGTCGGTAGCGTCCACACCCGTGGATCGGCGCTGCGGGTATGGACCATGCCCCATTCGTTGATCCACTCGCGCATGATTCGATCCAGCGAGCGCCGAGCGTGTTCAGGGGAGGCGATGCCGGTCATCACCGGCAGCACAACCGTCCAGTGACCATCGAACTGCTGCCGGCCATCAAGGTGCAGTGAGTCGGCATACATCCCTTCCTGCTCGATCCACCAGTCGTTCTCGAAGCGCGTCGCCAGCGCGCCAGCATCCCCGGCGAACCGGATGGCGTCGTGTGGTCGCCCCAGTGCCAGCGCCATCTCGCGTAGCGACGTCAGCGCCTGGTAAAGGTAGCAGACCGTATCGAGTTTGCATGCGCCCATGCCGGGAACCTCGACCACGCCATCACCGATCGGGTAGCCGCGCCCTTCGAGCGTTGCGCCGAAATGCTCTAATCCTTCGACGCACACCGGATACATCCGCTCCAGGAATGCCAGGTCGCCGCTCCAGCGCACATAGTCCCAGCAGGCGACGGCAAACTGCGGGGTTTCCTGGATGTTGCCCGGATGATAAACGCGCCCATTTGTCGTGATTTCGTGAGGAACGCGGCTACAGGCGCGCCAGGCGTACCTGCCGAGTTCCTCGAGCGCACTGCGGGCGACATCGGCGAATCCGCCGGCGACGACGCCCGGCACGCTGTATGCCGTATCGCAGCCGAAGAGTTGCGGGTATTCCGGCAACCCTGCCAGCAGGTATGGCGCCAGCGCCGGACGATAATCCGCCATGAGCATGCGCACATTCTGTCGCGCTGCCTGCCAGAAGCGGTTCAGATCGTTATCTGGCGTTTCCAGGCGCATCTCACTGGCCATCGAGCGGTAGAGCGCGATCTTCGCCGACAGGGTATCGACTGCCGCGCGCAACACATTGCCCGGCGGCGGGGCATCATCGCGTTGCAGGGCAAGTCGCCATTGCAGCGCCAGCGCCTCACCCGGCTGAAGCATCAACGGGAAGCGCGCCTGCGCCGTTCGTTCGGCGACATCCCACCTCGCCGACGTTGCGCCTGTCAGCGTTACAGTGACGCCGGCATACGCGCCTGGCGCGCGCCAGGCAACGCCGTTTGGGAGGGTGTACAGTTCCGGTTCGGCGGGAGCGACGCCGCCAAACCAGCAGAAGCGCAGGTCGGCTTCGGCGCGCAGCACCACAGCGGCGTCTATTGGCGCAGCGCCGTCGTTGCGCACCAGCAGCGTAGCGTAGTAGTGCGGCTGATCCTCGGCGGCGAACTCGGTCCATTCCAGCGCCAGATCGCCGACGGTAAAGTGTCGGGTCAGGTACGCGCCGAACAGATCGCAGTGTGTTGCGTGATCCAGCGGCGTCGTTGCGCCATATGCCTCGAGGGTCAGTGTCCATCCATCCAGCACCCGCAGCGGATGCGCCCACACCCCGCCCATCTTGCCGCGCACGTGCCATTCACCGAACGGATGCGCCACGCCGCCGATGGTGGTAATGGCGTAGATGCGTTTCCCGCTGATGAACACCGGCGTCGTCGGTTCAGCTTCCGCTGTCCAGACGTCGTCGTCGATGAAATAGCGCTGAAGAGTCACGAAACGGCGTCCTTTTTATAGAGCGATCACCCAGATGTTGCCCGATCATTGCCCGTGTTGACCATCTCACGGCAGACGTTGGCAGAGCCTGTCGTCGCAGACGGTGGCAGAGCCTGTCGCAGCCACCGTCCGCCGGGCCTGTCGCCGCAGACGGTGGCGGAGCCTGTCGCAGCCACCGTCCGCCGGGCCTGTCGTCGCAGACGGTGGCGGAGCCTGTCGCAGCCACCGTCTGCCGGGCCTGTCGTCGCAGACGGTGGCGGAGCCTGTCGCAGCCACCGTCTGCCGGGCCTGTCGCTGCGGACAGTAGCTGAGCCTGTCGCCGCAGACGTTGGCTGAGCCTGTCGCAGCCATAGTATACCCTGCCTGGCGCGCTGCCATGCAGAAGCCGCGGTTGCATGGCGTCATCGTTCTGATTTCCGACTATACAGTACCGCCGATGCGCGTGGCAGAGCGCCGGGGCGCTGCGGGCTAAAGCCCTCGCTGAGGACGCAGTTCGACCACGCTCACTGCAGGCGGTTCGACGGCGCTCACTGCAAGTGAAAGCCCCTTTGGGGCTGCTGACGCCACTGCGCAGTCATGCGTCCACGATATGACTGCCGGTGCGCGTTGACCGTTGCGCCTTGCACAACGAACGTTCGAACATCTTGTCTGACTAACCGCGAGTTAGTATCAGAAAGAGTAAGAAGTGAGTTTTTGCGCCTCTGTGCCTTTGTGTGACGTGCTACAACGGAAATAAGGGGGCTGACGCGGGATTGCGCTCAGGATGCCCATCGAGCCTTGATGCATCTGAACGGACTGCTCCCTGATGCCCGGTGATGATGACAATGCTCTCTTTCCGCAGCGCCAGGCGCACTGGTTCACCCGGCGTCAGGTTCATTGTCGTGTATGACGACGCCGGGTAGACGGCCTCGATCTGTCGGCTATCGGGCAGCGCTACCTTCAGGTGATGCATATGGCGTCCCAGGCGATGTTCGACCACAATGCCTTCCAGGTGATTATTGCCAATAGTACGACTGAGCGGACGGTCAGGATAGATCAGGCGAATATCCTCCGGGCGAATGTACGCTACCACCTGTGTGCCAGGAGGCGCATTGATCGGCGGCGCTTCGAGCGTGATCCCGTTCCAGTCGAGGAATGCGCCAGATGGTCCGGTCTCCACAACGCATGCACTGATCGCATTGGGAATGCCAAGGATGTTGAGCACCCACTGATTTGCCGGGCGCATGAACACTTCGTCGATACGCCCGATCTGCTCGAGCCGACCGTCACGCACCACTGCCAGACGATGACCGACGGCAAAGGCATCGTCGAGATTGTGGGTGACATAGATGACAATCAGCCGACGTTCTGCCTGAAGCGCGCGGATCTCCTCGTGCAACTGTTCGCGAATGGGACGATCAAGCGCCGAAAAGGACTCGTCAAACAGCAACACGCGCGGTTCGGTTGCCAGTGCGCGGGCGATGGCGACGCGCTGTTGCTGCCCTCCCGACAACTCGTGCGGCATGCGCTGCGCCAGATGCGCCAGGTGCATCCGTTCCAGCAACTCCATCGCGCGTTCACGCGCATCGCGCCGGCCTGCCAGCGGAAACATCACGTTCTCGAGTGCGCTCATATGGGGGAACAGCGCATACTGCTGGAAGACATAACCAATGCGTCGCTTGCGCGCGGGAAGGTTGATGAGCGGTTTTCCCGGGATACGCTGAAAGAAGGTTGTATCGTCGAGCGTAATCACGCCGCTATCCGGTGTGGACAGACCGGCGATCGCCTGGAGCGTCTGGGTTTTTCCGGCGCCGGACGGCCCAAAGAGCACCAGGATTTCCGTGTTGAGGGTGAAGCGCATCTGCAGGGTGACATTCCCCAGGCGCCTGATGAAGTCAACGTGCAATCGCGGACTCATGCCGAAGCCTCCGCAGATTGCCCGATACGTTTTCCTGACGTCGGCGGCTCCAGCCGGCGCGCCAGGATCAACCCGGCAAACGCCAGCGCCGTCATCACCAGCACCATTAGGTGCGCATCGGCGTAGCGCTGCGCCTGTACTGCATCGTAGATGGCAACCGGCAGGGTTTGGGTGCGTCCGGGAATATTCCCGGTGACCATCAGCGTTGCGCCAAATTCGCCGAGGGCGCGCGCCGAGCCGAGGATCATGCCCGCCAGAATGCCGCGCCGTGCTAGCGGCAGCGTGATCCGCCAGAAGATGCGCACTTCACCCGCACCGAGCGTGCGCGCCGCGTTTTCCAGCAGCGGATCGACGTTTGCCAGCGCGGCGCGGCTGCTCTGCACCATCAACGGTAACCCCACCACGACCGATGCAGCAACCGCCGCCTGCCAGGTGAACAGAATCCTGATGTGGAACCACTCAAACAGCGGGCTGCCCCGACCAAACGCCAGCAGCAGATAGTAGCCGATGACGCTCGGCGGTAGCACGAGCGGGAGCATGATCAGCGTTTCGACCAGAATCTTGAGCGGAAACTGGACGCGGGCAAGCAGGAATGCGCATGCAAGCCCCACAATCAGAATCATGACACTCGCAATTGCGGTGACCTGTACCGATAACCAGAAAGCGGGCCAGTTCATCGGCTGACCATCTCTCCCGGCAGGATGAAACCATATTTCTTCATAATGGCGTGTCCTTCGGGACCGTTCACGAACGCAATGAACTGGCGCGCTTCCTGCTCCCGTTGGGTTCCGGCAATTGCTGCCACCATTTGCAGCAGCGGATGATCGGGATGCAATTCGGCGGGAATGAGCGTCCAGTTGCCATTGCTCTGAATGCTGAGTGAGAGCGCCACAATCGCCACATCGACATTACCGGCGTCTGCCAGGGTTAACGTTTGTGCCACATTTTCGCCGAATACCAACCGTGGCTGCACCGTCTCCCAGACGCCAGCGCGTTCGAGCGCCTCTTTCGCTGCCTGACCGTAGGGAGCGTGTTCAGGATTGGCAATGGCGATGCGCTGGTAAACCGCGTCAGCCAGGTCTTCCACCCGCTCTGGTTTCAGCGCACTGTTGGGGCGTGTCCAGAGCGTAATGCGCCCCTGGGCGTAGATTTCCATCGTATCGGGAATGACCAATCCCTTCTCGTGCAATTCCTCGATGAACGACTTACTCGCCGCGTAGAACAGGTCGAACGGCGCGCCGCGTTCGATCTGCTGGGCGAGTTGACCGGTTGAACCGAAGTTGAACACTACCCTGACGCCGGTTTGTTCCTCGAACAGCTTGCCAATCTCTTGCAAGGCTGGCGTCAGATCGGCGGCGGCGGCGACGACCAGTTCATTGCCGGAAGCGCCCGAAGGCGTCAGGGGAGCGGGCGCGGCGCCACAGGCGCTGACAATAAGCGGCACGATCATCAGAAGCAGTGTGCAGTATCGGAGCGCCATTCCTTCCCCTTTCACCAGTGGGTGGAAACGCCGGGTATCAACTCGGTGCGACACGTTTCCAGCCATGCCAGCGCTGCCCGGATCTGCCCGCGTCGGAACTGGATGACCAGGCGGCGATATGGCTGATCGGGCGAAACCGTCGCCGCTTTCGTATCGAGATGGTCGAGCAACTGCTGACAGGCATGCTGCTGTCGCGTAATCAGCGACTGTACGGTATCGATGCCATCCTGGTGGGCAAAGTAGAGTTTTGCCAGGAACTCGAGCCGAAAATCACGCCCATGAGTCACCGGCGTGCGCATCCATTCGGCAAACGCTTCGCGCCCTCGTGTCGTGAGGCGCAACACCCGACGCGGCGGACGACTCTCCTGGGTTTGAATGACTCCGGTCAGAAACCCTTCGTTCTCGAAGCGGCGCAACAGTGCGTAGAGGTGCGCCTGTTTGACACGCCAGACTTCACCTAGCGCAGAGTTGTTGCGCAGATGCTGGTGGACCTCGTAAGGGTGCATGGGCCGTTGCCACACCAGCCCCAGCAGCGCAAATTCGATAGTCAGCGGGTGCCGAATGCTGCTCATAACGCAAATACTTATGCAATAAATAAGTGTAGAGAATATACCCGAACGTGTACTTTGTGTCAAGTATCGCTGCGCACTGACGTCCTCGCTGGGGATGTACAAGCGTCGGCTAATAGAGCGACCAACTAAATGTTGCACAACCATTGCTCGTCTTGACCGTCTTGCGGCTGACGTTGGCTGAGCCTGTCGAAGCCAACGTCAGCCACTCCACGTCCTTGATTGTCCGGGTTTTAGTTGATCGCTCTCAGAGCCTATCCGAAAAATCGCTGACTGAAGTGCGACCGGGTAGGCGAAGGCATTGCCTTCGCCTACCCAATGAGTTTTTCCGGATAGGCTTGAGAAGAGATGACTTCACTGCAAAAAGCTAACCACGAAACCACGAAGGTCACCAAGGGACACGAAGGACATGCGCTTCATGGTTCTGCCCCTTCGTGTGCTTCGGGTCCCTGGTGGTTGCTTCACTGCAACAAGCAACCACGAAGGTCACCAAGGGACACGAAGGACATGCGCTTCATGGTTCTGCCCCTTCGTGCGCTTCGGGTCCCTGGTGGTGAAGCCTTTGTGCCGTGGACTCAAGAGATGGTTCCGACAAAATCCTCGCCCGTCAGGATGCCATCACCTGCTGACCAATCTGCCGCCGCTTTCGCTGACAAAATCCTCGCCCGTCAGGATGCCATCTGGCCATTCATATCCGAATCCCTCCCATCAGGAAAGATTGATACGCTCATACACAATTCGGTCATACCCGTCTCCCCAGGGATTGCCCCGTTCATACACTCCAAGTCCGGCGGTCTCTGCCAGACGCAAATAGTAATCGGACCCGGCGATCTCACCGTTGTTTTCGGCGCGCAGGTAGTCCGCCATCACACAGTCGATAGCGACCGGATCGCGGGAGAAGAACAGGCTGTTGGGGGCGGCATTGCCGAAGGTGCGCCAGCGGCGCGGTTCGCTGATATTGTTCACAGGGTTGCCGAACAATCTATCGCCGATAATGAGCACGGTCTTCTGTCGGACCTGCGGATGCGCGTTGATGTCCACCAGCGGGCTGTACCTGTCGGAAAAATAATCGGCGCCGATGTCGGTATACCGGTGCAGCCGGTTGCAACGATCAATCGAGCCGAAATGGTTCTTGAAGCCCAGGCTGATGCCGGTGCCAACGTGACGTTTCATCAGCGGCATATTGATCAGATAGTGCACGTTGACCAGCGCGTTGCAGAACGGCAGGTCTGGAGGAGCGGGGATGCCTGGCGGTGTATTGAAGCGAACCTTCTCAACCGTGCTGAAGCCCAATTCGGGATGTTCGTCCTGATAGGATGCGAAATTGACCTGCGTGTAGGCGCAGCGGCGTTTGAAGCGCAGCGGAATAATACCCGGATGGTTGCCGTGAGTGACATCGAAGATCCAGATGTTCTGCTCAGACGCGCCAATTGCCAGCAGACCGCGGATAACGGCATTGATCGGGTCCATAAGCGCATCAATTTCATTGTCGTCGTCGTTGCGCGCAGCATTGTTCAGACTGACTTTGATGCCGATCATCTGTCCCGGCTGGTAGTCCGGCAGGAGGGTCGCCCAGGCGTCGGCGCGGGTGGACGTGTGCGTCAGTCGCGTGACGCCTTCGTCGACCATGTCGGCGACAATTCGGGAATCGACGGTATCGCCGTACCAGCCGCTCGAAAAGTTCCACGATGTTGCGCGTGGGTGGTGGGTGTGCACAACGTGTCCGCGCAGCAATGGAACCGATGTGGCCGTGGGGGAAGGGGTCGCCGTGGGGGAGGGAGTCGCTGTTGGGGGAGGGGTCGCCGTGGGGGAAGGGGTCGCTGTCGCCGAGGGAGATGGTGTTGCCATTGAGGTCGCCCGCGTATCAACGATGATCAGTGGACAGTACACCCGTGCAGCAACGACCGGCGTATCGACAGCGAGGCGGGTTGCATACCCGACCGCGCGCTGGATATGTCCGAGCAACAACCCTGAAGTGGCTACTCCCGCTCCTATCAGAAACTGGCGGCGTGTGATGCGCGGTTTCCCATCCATCGCAATCCTCCTGTTGGTTTTGTGGGTCAGCGGAATCGGCGCTCCGAGCATGCCATCTGGCGCTCCAACGTCCTGCCTGGTAGGTAGGATACGTAGACGTGCTGACGCGGTCGCGGCAGCGCTGCGGACGATGTCGGCGTCTTTGTGTGATCATTCCTGATGAGTGGTTGGGGGAGTGAGGCTGGGTGAATGGGGCGAAGGCGATACCTGAACCGGCTACGACTCTACCACGTCTCATTTGCCGATGCAAGCGAACGTGATGAACATTTTACAAAGCTCTGCGCCCGGATTTAATTCTTGAATTCACTGCAAAAAGATGTAACCACGAAACCACGAAAGTCACAAAGGGACACAAAGGACATGCGCTTCATGTTTCTTCACCTTCGTGCGCTTCGTGTCCTTGGTGGTTAAGCCTTTTTGCAGTGGACCCATTCTTATTATAACGCAGGCGCGAATCAGTTCCTCATTCCCATATGCGCGCTGATTCGATGACTTTCTTCGACGCAAGCATCGAATCAGCCCTTCGCTGCGCCATGATGTGGGGTTGTCAGGTGGTGTCGCCTGTCAATCCAGGAATGCGCGCGCGGCGCTCGATCAGGGTAAGGATCAGGTAGGCGACGCCGACTAGCGCAATGTAGAACACAGCGACGATCAGATAAATCTGAATGGGGGCAAAGTACCGGCTTGCAAGAATCTTCGCCTGTCCCATAAGATCGGGCACAGCGATGAGAAACACGACTGATGTGTACTTCAGCATGGCAACGGCTTCGTTCGACCAGGCAGGCAGCGCCAGGCGCACCGCCTGCGGCAGAATGACGCTCTGGATCGCCTGCCATGTACTCATCCCGATGGCGCGTGCAGCCGTCATCTGACCTTCGCTCACCGCTTGCAGTGCGCTGCGCAGGTATTCCGCCTGATAAGCGGCGCTATTGAGTCCAAGCGTAAGAAATGCCGCCTGCAAACGGCCCAGCGTGATGCCAATGTCGGGAAGCCCGTAATACACCATGAACAACTGGATCAGTAACGGTGTTCCCTGAAAGAGGGTCACATACGCGCCAAGCACACGTTGCAGCCACACCGGTCCGTAGACACGCCCGATGCCGACCGGCAGCCCGACGATCATCCCAAGGACCAGCGAGATAGTTGCGATCTGCAGGGTTACGACGGTTCCTCGCAACAGGTCCGGAGTCACTTTGTTCAGAAGGTCGATAAAGTCTTGCATGTCCACGTGCCAGTCTACTGCATGATATTCCGTAAAAACGCACGTGTCCGTTCATGGGTCGGCTGCTCGAACATGTGCTGCGGCGTTCCCTCTTCCACCACCACGCCACCCTCCATAAACACCACCCGGTTGGCAACCTGCCGGGCGAATCCCATCTCGTGCGACACGACGATCATGGTCATGCCTTCACCAGCAAGTTTTTGCATCACAGCGAGCACTTCGCCGGTCAATTCGGGATCGAGCGCCGATGTTGGTTCGTCGAACAGCATGACATGCGGATCCATCCCCAATGCGCGGGCAATTGCCACTCGCTGTTTCTGCCCGCCAGACAACTGCGCTGGATAATAGTGGGCGCGATCCGCCAGCCCCACGCGCTCCAGTTCGAACATGGCGAGGTCGCGCGCTTCGTTTTTGCGCATCTTGCGCACCTTGATCAGCCCGATCATCACGTTGCCAAGCGCCGTCAGGTGCGTGAAGAGATTGAACTCCTGGAACACCATCCCGATACGCTGGCGTACACGGTCCTGATTGACGCCGGGTGCGGTGATTTCCTGATCTTCCAGCCAGATGCGCCCTTTCGTCGGCGGGTTGAGCAGGTTGATACAGCGCAGCAACGTACTCTTGCCCGATCCGCTTGGGCCGACCAGGACCACGACCTCGCGTGGTTGCACTGTCAGCGAAACACCTTTGAGCACGTGCAGCGAGTCATATGATTTATGCACGTCTTCGATGCGGAGAATAGGAGATGTCATGAGGGGCTACACCTGCAACCGATACCGGCGCTCGATCCATTGGAGCGCCTGGGTTGTTATCAGCGTCAATGCCAGATAGAGCAGGAGCGCAACACCGAAAGCGAGAAACGGCTCGAAGGTGCGCGCACTGACCTGTTGCGCGCGCCGCAGGATCTCCGGCACGCCGACGGCAAACACCAGTGTTGAGTCTTTCAGCACGAGCGTCGCCTCATTCCCCCAGGCAGGCAGCGCCAGCCGCAGCGCCTGCGGCAGCACGATGCTCTGGATCGCCTGCAAGCGGCTCATACCGATTGCCCGCGCTGCGATCATCTGCCCCGACTGCACCGCTTGAATCGCACCACGAAAGATCTCGGTCTGATACGCTCCCGAGGCGAACCCCAGCGCCAGCGCGCCAGCCCAGAAAGGCGAAAGATTGACATAACGCGAGATGACGAAGAACAGAATAAAGATGATGACGATCACCGGCACAGCGCGAATAACCACGCTGTAGGCGGAGACCGCCGTCTGAAGGGCGGGGTGACCATAGACGCGCGCAATTGCCATAACAACGCCAATGGTGAACCCGACGGTCAGCGCAACTGCCGTAACGCTGATGGTCACCCACAATCCCTGCACAATAAAATTGAAGGTCGTCAGCAGGTCCTGAAACAGTCCCATCATTCGATTATGGCAGACCGTGCTTTTCTTCGAGCGCCTTCACTGTGCCGTCGTCGATCAATCCCTGAATAATCCGATCAAGTTCTGCCTTGAGATCGGCAGCGCCTTCAGGAATGGCAACGCTTTTGCCGCCCTCGGCGGTTGTCTCAGTGACGAGCAGCACCTTCAGTCCATTCTGCCTGGCAAGTTCCAGCGCCGGTTCAGCGTCCATCAGCACCAACTGGAGACGCCCACTGGCAAGGTCGAGCGCCGCCTGATCGGCGCGTTCGTAACTGAAGACCTTATCCGCAGGCGTCAGGCCCGTTGCAACCAGATTTTTCTGGATCCAGCCCTCCTGAACCGTGCCGGTCTGGGCGCCGATAGCCAGTCCCGCGGCATCTTCCGGTTTGGTCATGACGATGGTTGTGTCGCTCGCGCCGATGAAGGCATCTTTCGTCATGCGGTAGGGAATGGTGAAATCGACCTTCTCTTCGCGCTCGGCAGTCGCCTGCATGGCGGCGATCACGGCATCGATCTTGCCCTCCTGAAGCGATGCGATCAACGAGTCGAACGGCATGTCGCGGATTTCAACCTCAACGCCGAGTTGTTCGCCGACGGCGCGGATGAGGTCCATGTCGAAGCCGACGAAGTTGCCGCTGGCGTCAATCGACTCGTAGGGCGGGTAATCTGCCGAGGTGCCGACGATGAGTTTGCCGGCTGCCCGGATCTGCGCCAGTTTCCCCGCCGTTTGTGCGGCGGGTTGGGTCGGTTGCGCCGGGGGTTGGGTCGGTTGTGCGGCGGGTGCTCCGCCACAGGCGCTGATCGCCAGCACGGCAACGATCAGCGCCAGGATGATCAGCATCTGTTTTTTCATAGCATTCCTCCTGATATGTCGTGTCTGCACGTTGCACGGGGCAGCAGACACAACGGGGGCATTTGATGGTGCGAAAAGTATAGCACAGGTTATCGAGGCGCCCTGCGCCGGTGTGGGCGGCAGCGCGCGACGCGCCCGCAGCCGAGGGGAAAAGCACTGCCCCGCAGCCGCCCGGCAGAGGCGACCGTCACCGCGCTGGTGTGGGCGGCAGCGCGCGACGCGCCCGCAGCCGAAGGGAAGGGCAGCGCACCGCAGCAGCCACCAGGAGGTGACGGTCACCTGGGGAGGGGAGCGCCCTGCGGTAGCCGCCCGGCAGAGGCGACTGTCACCGCGCCGATTTGGACGGCAGCGTGAGACGCGCCCGCAGCCGAGGGGAAAAGCACTGCCCCGCAGCCACCAGGAGGTGACGGTCACCGCGCCGGTGTGGGCGGCAGCGCGCGACGCGCCCGCAGCCGAGGGGAAGGGCAGCACACCGCAGCAGCCACCAGGAGGTGACGGTCACCTGGGGAGGGGAGCGCCCTGCGGTAGCCGCCCGGCAGAGGCGACTGTCACCGCGCCGGTGTGGGCGGCAGCGCGAGACGCGCCCGCAGCCGAGGGGAAGGGCAGCGCACCGCAGCCACCAGGAGGAGGTGACCGTCACCGCGCCGGTGTGGGCGGCAGCGCGAGACGCGCCCGCAGCCGAGGGGAAGGGCAGCACACCGCAGCAGCCACCAGGAGGTGACGGTCACCCGCGTCACCGCTGCGATGGTCATGCGGTAGCAATACTAGCGGTTGCGGATCTGAAAACCGCTCTGCGAAAAAGGAGAAACTCAAATGCCTTATGCTCGTCGAGATACGATCACCTGGCAACCCGGCATGTACTACCACATCTACAACCGTGGCGCCCACAAGATGCCCATCTTCCGCGAACCAGAAAACTACGCCTTCGTCTTGCAGCGAATCGGGCAATACGCTCAGGAGTTGCAAATCGCCGTCATCGCCTACTGCCTGATGCCCAATCACTACCATTTGCTGGTGCGTCAGGACGGCGGCTCGCCCGCTGGTCTGCTTCCTCAACGCGTCTTCAATAGCTATACGAAAGCCTTCAACAAACGATACCGCTGTAGCGGCACACTGTTTGAGCATCGTTTCAAGGCGAAACCTGTCATGGATGAAACGTATCTTCTTCACCTCTGCTGTTACATTCACGCCAATCCTGTTAAAGATGGCCTGGTGTCCGATCCGGGTCAGTGGTTATACAGCAACTACCTCGAGTGGGTAAGGAAGCGGCACAGTCTGCTGATAGACCAGAATTTCGTGCAAGCCCGGATAGACCAACCTCATGTCTATCGGGAGATGGTCTTGAAGTACCTCCGAAATCGTCGCCGCTAGCCTTCAGGCGACGGTTACGCCGCCTCCAGGATCAGCACCCAGTCCGGTCCGCCAATTGGCGAGACGAAAGTCACAATCTTTCGAGGGTGTGTCCCAATGGGATAGGTCGCTCCATTGCGTGGATCGAACCATGTCGAGCGAACATCTCCCTGCAAAAGACGCAGATCCACTCTCAACGACTGACCCGCCAGCGGAAAGTAGACCAGCCCATACGTTCCTTCACTGTCGCGGGTGGCGATGGGGTGTGCGGCGCGAACAGGATTCATCCGATCCTCCTGTTCCACAGGCAGCACGATGTGAGTTGCATCCGGCAACAGGTCTGGCGCAGGAATGCGGCTAAAGTATGGTCGTGAGAGCAGCAGATTCTTCAGGTGAACCAGTTGCTGCGCCCCCGGTCCGTAGATGGCCTCGTCCCATGCAGGCGACGGGAAGTTCATCGGTGCATATTTGGGCGACCACATTTGCCAGACGGAGTGGCTGCCATACGTGTGTCCACAAGCGCCTGCGAACACTGCACGGTATGCCTGCTTGCGCACATCGTAATCGGTAAAGCGGCCATACTCCGGTTTCCATGTGCGCAGGTAGGGGTCCACCGGATGATGCTCATAGTTCGGTTCGCTGTCCAGCACTGGCTTAATCGGCGCACGTGCATAGTCGGCGCGGATCATCTCCCAGTTGGGCGCGTCCATCAGGCTATGACCGGATTGAAGCATATTCATCGAGAGCCATTCGGCATCGTGGAGTGTGGTCGAGGAACTCATTCCGCCAGCCGGATGATATGTGATAAACGGCGTGAACCCCAATCCTTCGGCAATTCCCGCCGCCATCGCCGACCATATCGGTTCATAGCCAGCCGCCGGACGATCCCCGCCAAGGATCCAGATGATGTTCGTATCATCCCGATAGCGCTCACCAAGGAATCTTCCATAGATACGTGCATTCTCAGCATTGAAGATAGCTGGTCCAATACCCCACAGACGTGCATGCACTTTATCGCCCCACGTCGGCAATAGACCAACGTACAGTCCTTTTTCGGCAGCCAGGCGAATGATCGCGTCCACGTGGCGGAAATAGAACTCATTTGGTCGGGTGGGATCGTCACCAAGAAGCGGCGTATGCCCCTGTGCGTTAGGTGTGTGCAGTCCATCCAGTTCCGCCAGCGTCACTGCCTGAATCAGATTAAACCCCTGCTGACGCCGCACGTCCAGGTAGTGTTCGGCTTCAGGCAGACTCAAACGATGAAAGAGTTCCCAGGCGGTGTCGCCCAGCCAGAAGAACGGCTCGCCGCCCTCGGTCATGAGAAAACGTCGGTTTGTGCTGACACAAATGCGTGGCAAAGACATCGACTTCCTCCATTTTTCTGTCCCCCTCTGGGACAGCCGCAAGCGCTATGGCAGAATAGGACCAAAGTGAGATAGCGTATAACTCTAGCACATCGCATATACTTTAGATAACCCTTTCTTCCCCTCCTTCGCCAGGAGGCCCCGGTTGCTGCCGGGGCTTTCTGGTTTTCACTCCCGATCTGCCTGAGATGGTCTCAATCAGTGCAAATCCGTGTTCCACATCCACTGCGCCACGAACGCAGGACCAACAGGCGCGTGGTATCATATCACCGAACAATTGTTGAAAAAAGCGAGGTGGGCAATGAGCAGCACAACAGTCGAAGCAGCGCCGATTGTCTACCCTGACAGCGACGGGATGCCGATGGCCGATAACACGCAGCAGTTTCGCGCAATCGTGACCATTCAGGGGAACCTGGAGGCGCTGTTCCGCGACCGCGCCGATGTGTTCGTGGCGGGCGACCTGCTCTGGTACCCGGTGGAGGGGCGGCCCGACATCCGGCGTGCGCCGGACGCAATGGTGGTGTTTGGCCGACCGAAGGGGGACCGCGGCTCGTACCGCCAGTGGGAGGAAGACGGGATTGCGCCGCAGGTGGTGTTCGAGGTGCTGTCGCCGGGGAACACGCTGACCGAGATAGCGGCGAAGTTCGAGTTCTACGACCGGTACGGGGTGGAGGAGTACTACCTGTACGACCCGGCGCGGGAAGACCTGAGCGGGTGGCGGCGCGAGGGGGAGTGGCTGCGCGTGATCGAGGAGATCGACGGCTGGGTCAGCCCGCGGTTGGGGGTGATCTTCCGGTGTGAGGGGGATGCAGTGCGGATGTACCTGCCGGACGGGCGCCCGTTCCTGAGTTTTGTGGAACTGCAAGACCAACTCGAACGCGAGCGGCAGCGCGCCGAGGCGGAGCAGCAACGTGCGGAAGCGGAACGGCAGCGCGCCGAGGCGGAACGGCAGCGCGCCGAGCGCCTGGCAGCGCGCCTGCGCGCCCTGGGCATCGACCCGGACGCAGATACATAAACGACGACGGCGCAGAGACGTTGTACCACAACGTCTCTGCGCCGTCGCATTCGTTCCTACCGCACCACGAGCGGCAGGACGACCGTATACGTCCCTCTGGTCGGCGCCTCGGATGTCGCCGGTCCGTAGATGTGCGTTGAGCCGTCAGTGGTCTCCTCAACCAGCCAGTAGGTGTAGCGCACGCCCGGCGCTGCGGTTGTGTCGTTCCAGACGTATGCCGCGCCGCTGCTCGCGCTTCCCGTCGCCGGAATGAGGCGATCGGTAATGCGCACCGCATCGCTGCGGCTGCCGCTAGCGCTGCGCTCGATGTGGAAGCCGCGCGTCCCGTACTCCGCAGCCGTCTCCCAGCGAATGACCACGGCGTTTGCGTCGCGCTCGGCGCTGAAGCGCGTCAACTGGATGGCGGTCGGCGAGATCGGCGACAACCCCAGGTACCACGTCGGGTCGATCTGCCCTGGCGTCAGGGTAAAGATCGGCGTCCGGCCGGTCACTGGGTCGGCGTCGCTGTCGTTGCCCGGATCGCTCCCCTGGTGCGGCGGGCTGACGTAGTAGCCGGACGGGATGACAAACTCGATCCGGTAATCGCCCGGTTCAACGTCGGTGAACATGTAGTACCCGTTCGCATCGGTGATCTGCGTGGCGACGAGCGTTCCGTCGCTGCGCAGCAGCCGCACCTCAACGCCGCCGATCCCCGGTTCACCCGCCTCACAGATGCCGTCCACGTCGCGGTCGAGCCACACCAGGCTACCGACCGATGCCAGTTGATACAAACCGATGTCGATGTCGCGGCGCGCCTCGCCGGTGCTCAGGGTAATCGGGTTGCTGCGCCGCGTGGTGCGGTAAACGTCGGAGTCGAGCGCCTGGTCGCTTCCTGCTCCGCGCGGGCTGATACTACGCCCCGGCGTCGCGCCGACTCCCACGGTGTACGTGCCTGCGGGCAGGCCGTCGAACAGGTAGTTGCCGTTCATGTCGGTCGTGGTGGTGATCAGCAGCGTACCGGTCGAGTCGTAGAGCGCCACGACAATGCCGCTGACCCCCGTTTCTCCGGCGTCCTGGATGCCATTGGCGTTGGCGTCGTTCCAGACGCGGTCGCCGATGCTGGCGAGTCCCTGGTAGCCGAAGTCCACGTCAGTGCGCGCCTGTCCGGTGCTCAACGTCACACCAGTGACCACGTCAGGCGTGTCGGCGCTGTCCAGGTCGTAGGTGGCGCTCACGCCGCCGGGTAGGGTCGAGGCATCGACCCGCACGGTGTACGTTCCAGCCAGCAACCCATCGATCAGATAGTTGCCGCTGGCGCCGGTGGTATCGAACGGTTCGTTCGGATCACGCACGCCGTTGTTGTTCAGGTCGAGGTAGACAATCACGCCGCTGATCCCCGGTTCACCGGTGTCCTGCGCCTCGTCGCCGTCGAGGTCGAGCCACACGCGGTCGCCGATGCTGGCAGTGCCACGGTAGCCGAAGTCCACGTCGGTGCGCGTCGCGCCTGCTGCCAGCGATGCAGTTGCCGCGTGCGGCGTTGCAGCGGCGCCGTCCAGGTCGTAGGTCTGGCTGACCCCTGCCGGCAGCGTGGTCGTATCCACGCGCACGGTGTACGTTCCGCCCGCCAGACCGCCGAAGAAGTAGAAGCCGTCCGCGTTGGTCGTCGCTGTGGGTTCGCCAGCGTCGAGGACGCCGTTGTTGTTCAGGTCGAGATAGACCGTCACGCCGCCAATCCCCGGCTCACCGGCGTCCTGCACGCCATCGCCGTTGCGGTCGAGCCACACACGGTCGCCAAGCCCGGCGTCCGCCAGTTCGCCGAAGTTGTAGTTGATGCCGTCGGTTCCGGCGGGCAGGACGATGGCGCCGATCACGTCGTTGCTGACGAGCGCGCCGACGGGTATGCCGCCGATTGTGCCGACGCTGTCCAGCCCGTCGCTGTAGATCAGCGGCTGCGTCTCGTTGATGGTGTATGTGCCCGCCAGCAGGTTCTCGAAGCGGTAACTGCCATCCGCCAGGGTCAGCGTCGTAGACACGACATTCCCCAGGCTGTCGAGCAGGGTGACGGTCACGCCGCCGATACCGCTTTCACCTGTGTCGAACACGCCGTCGTTGTCGCTGTCCACGTAGACGAAGCCGCTCAGGGTGCTGAGGGTTTCGCCGAAGTTCTGGCCGGTCAGGCCGGTGAGCGGAACCGTGACGCTCAGCGTGTTTGGCGTCGAGCTGCCGTAGCCGGTCGGCTGCGTCTGCTCGATGGTGTAGTTGCCCGCCGGCAGGTTCTCGAAGCGGTAGCTGCCGTCTGCCAGGGTGGTCGTTGTGGAGACGACATTCCCTAGGCTGTCGCGCAGCGTAATCGTCACGCCGCCGAGACGCCCGCTCTCGCTGCCGTCGAGCGTTCCGTCGCGGTCGGTGTCGATCCAGACGACGCCGCTGACGAAGGTTCCCAATTCGCCGAAGTCGTAGTTGGCCGCATCGACCCCTGCGCCAAGCACGATGGTGCTGACCTGATCGTTGCTCAGGTCGCCGCCTGCCGTGCCAACGCGGTCGCGTCCATCGTTGTACGCCGCCGGTTGCGTCTCGCTGACGGTGTACGTCCCTGGACGCAGATTGTCGAAGATGTAGAAGCCGGTGATCGTGGTGGTGGTCGTCAGGGTCACCGGGTTGCCGAGGTCGTCGGTTCCCGTCAAGGTGAGGGTGACGCCGCCGATGCCCGGTTCACTGGCGTCAGGCACGCCGTTGTCGTTGTCGTCGCGGTAGACCAACCCCGACAGGCTTGCCGGACGCAGTTCGCCGAAGTTGTTGTTCAGGCTCGCGCCGCCTGGCAGCAGGGTGATGCTGGCGATCCGGTCGTTGACCGTTGTGTCGCCGCCGAGCGTCCCTGCCGTGTCGCGCCCGTCGAGGTAGCCGGACGGCTGCGTCTCGATCACGGTATAGGTTCCCGGACGCAGGTTGTCGAAGGTGTAGAAGCCGGTGATCGTCGTGGTGGTCGTCAAGTTCACCGGGTTGCCCAGGTCGTCGGTTCCGCTCAGGGTGACGGTCACGCCGCCAATGCCGTTCTCGCCCGCGTCGAAGACTCCGTCGTTGTCGTCGTCCTCGTACACGAACCCGGCGATGCGGGCTGCCGGCACCTCACCGAAGTCATACCCCGTCGCAGCAACGCCCGCATTCAGGGTGATATTGCCGATCACGTCGTTGCTGAGAATGCTCCCGCCTGCGCTGCCGACAGTCTCGGCGCCGTCGAAGTAGCCGGACGGCTGCGTCTCGCTGACGGTGTAGGTTCCCGGACGCAGGTTGTCGAAGGCGTAGAAACCGGTGATCGTGGTCGTGGTCGTCAGGATTACCGGGTTGCCCAGGTCGTCGGTTCCGCTCAGGGTGATAGTCACGCCGCTAATGCCCGGCTCGCTCCCGTCGCGGCTGCCGTTGTTGTTGTCGTCGCGGTAGACCAACCCCGACAGGCTCGCCGGGCGCAGTTCGCCGAAGTTGTTGTTCAGGCTCGCGCCGCCTGATGGCAGGGTGATGCTGGCGATCCGGTCGTTGACCGTCGTGTCGCCGCCGAGCGTCCCTGCCGTGTCGCGCCCGTCGAGGTAGCCGGACGGCTGCGTCTCGCTGACGGTATACGTTCCCGGACGCAGGTTGTCGAAGGTGTAGGCGCCGGTGATCGTCGTCGTGGTCGTCAGGGTCACCGGATTGCCCAGGTCGTCGGTTCCGCTCAGGGTGATGGTCACGCCGCCGATGCCGTTCTCGCCCGCGTCGAAGACGCCGTCGTTATCGTCGTCCTCGTACACGAAGCCAGCGATGCGGGCGGGCAACAGTTCGCCGAAGTTGTTGTTCTCGCCGTTGGTCGAGGTGTTGACCGGCAGCACAATGGCGCTCAACACGTCATTGCCGGTTGTGCCGCCCTGCGTGCCGATGGAGTCGATTCCGTCCAGGTAGCCGGACGGCTGCGTTTCGATCAGGCTGTAGACGCCCGGATAGAGATTGTCGAAGCGGTAGAAGCCGGTGATCGTCGTGGTGGTCGTCAGCAGGACGCTGTTGCCCAGGTGGTCGGTTCCCGACAGCGTGATCGTCACGCCGCCGATGCCACTTTCGCTCCCTTCGAAGATGCCGTTGTTGTTGGTATCGACATAGACGAAGCCGCTCAGACTGTTGCTGCGGATGGTGAGCGTGTCGGACGACTCGACCGGCGTCTGCACCCGTTCGGTCGGATCATTGCCCGGCAGACTGCTCGACTCCGCCACGCGCGCGGTGTTGGTGATGGTCGTGCCCGGCGTCACCGTGCCGCTCAGGTTGACGCGGAAGGTGAAGGTCACCGTGGCGCCAGCCGGTATCGGTCCGCCCTCGTAGCGCACGTTGCTGCCGGTGCGCGACGGGGTGAACGTCGCCGGGTAGTCGCTCCCCGCCATGCCGAAGATCGTGGTGGCTGCGTCGAACTCCGGCGGCAGCGTGTCGGTGATGACCACGTCGAAGGCATCCGCTGTGCCAGTGTTCGTCACCGTCAGCGTGATCGTGATCGGATCGCCCGCATTCGCTACCGTCTGCACGATATTCTTGTTGATCGTCAGCCGCGGCTCGACGACGCGCACCGTTTCGGTGTCGGTGAACGTGCGGGTGACATTCGAGCCGTCGGTGTAGCGCATGGTTGCGGTGTTGGTCAGAACGGTCTGTCCCGGCGGGATCAGCCCGACCATTCCCGGTTCGTTGAGCGCCCGCACCCGCGCCACCACCAGGAAGCGGTTGTTCGCCGCGTTGTTGTCGCCCGTCACCACGACGTCGCCGTCGAATGTGAAGGTGACATCATCGCCGCTGCCTGCGCCGCCGGTGACGGTGATCGACGGCACAGTTCCGGCGAAGTCCTGCACCAGCAGCCCGCCGCTCTGCGCCGCGTCGGTGATGACCGTGAACCCTTCATAGTCGAGTCCCGCAGGGAGATCATCGGTCAACACCAGGTTGCGGGTCGCGCCTTCCGGCAGATCGATGATCAGGGTGTAACTGATGACCTCGCCGATCGTGACGTCTGTGCCGCTCGTGTGCGCCGCGCTGGTGCTCAGGATCGCTTTGCTGAAGGCGCCCTGCCCGACAGAGTGCGTGGCGCTGCTGCTGGCGCTGCGGCTGCGCTCACGGTCGGTTCCATCGCTGACGCCGGTGGCATCCGGGCTGAGGTTCTGGTTCGGACCGGGCAGGCTGGTGTAGGTCAGCGCAGCGGTGTTGGTGATAACCTCGCCAGGCTGGACGCTCTGCCGCAGCACGCCGGTGATCGTCAGCGTCACGGTCGCGCCACGGGTGAGCGTGAACGGCGTCGTGGTCGTGAGCGTGTTGATCGCCACGCCAAAGTTGCCGGTGATGTCGCCGTCAACCGAGTGGGTGGCATTCACATTTGCAATCGTGATTGGCGCGGTGAGCGATGAACCGATTGTTGCCGGCAGCGCGTCGGTCATCGCCACGTCGAAGGCGTCCGCCAGGCTGCGCGCCGTATGGCTCAGGGTAATGGTGTAGGTCACGGTATCGCCGGCATCGCCGGTCAACGGGGCTACCGACTTGGCAATCGCCAGTTCCGGCTCGACGACTGTGACCGTTGCGCCGTTTGGATCGATCAACAGACTGACCGGCGGCTGCGGCGTTGTCGGCACATCGAACTGCCCGCTGTTGGTCAGTGTCGTCTGGCTGCTGCTGAGGCCGGTGTTGCCTGTCACATCAAGCACAACCGCCTGGTAGCGGATAAAGAAGGTGTTGTTGCGCAGGTTGTTATCGCCCGGCAACGTAATCTGGTCGAACTCGAAGCGGATGCCGGTTCCGTTCAGGAACTGTGCGCTGCCGATTGGCGTCACCGAAGGATCGGTCGTATCGCTGAAGACCCCGTTGAACGCCAGGCTGCCCGCGCCAGCCGGGTGCCCGCTGTTGAGCGGCGGGTCGCCGGCGGCGAGCGCGCCGGTGATCAGCGTCGCGCTGCCCGGCAGGTATGCCATGCCAGAGGGCACGGTGTCGGTGATCACCAATCCACCCGTCACGCCTTCCGGCAGACTGACGGCAATGCGGTAGGTGACGATCTCGCCAATAGTCACGTCTGTGCCGGTGGTCGAAGGCGCAGCCCCTTCGATCACCGACTTCGATGCCACGACCGGAGCAATGGCAGTGGTCGTCACCGATGATATGAGACCATAATTGTTGAGTTGCGTATTGTCCAGATTGCAGTTGCCAGGCAGACCGCTGCACTCCGGCGGGTTGGGCACATCGGCGCCGGTGCGTTCATCCGAGTTGGTTCCGGGTGTGCTGCTCCAGAACATCGACGCGCGGTTGGTGATAATCTGGTCAGTCGTCACGGTGCTCGTCAGGTTGCCGGTGAAGGTGATGATCACCGTCGCATTGAGCGGCAGGGTGATGGGTGCAGTGGTGCGCAGGATGCGATCCGGTCCGACGGTGGCGATCTCGAAGTCGGCGGCGCTGATGCCCGGCGCACCGGTTTCACTGACCGCGACGATGGTCGGGTTGAAGATTTCGGGCGCAATCGTGTCGCTGATCACGACGTCGTAGGCGGTCATGTCGCTGCGCGGCGCGCTGTTCTCGATGCGCAGCGTGTAGGTGATCGGATCGCCGGCGTCGGCTGCTGCGCCGCTGACCGACTTCAGGATCGATGGCGTTGGCTCGACGATCATCACGCGCGGCTCGGTCGGATCGCGCAGTTCGCGGTCAACGCCGCTGTAGCCGTTCGTGTAGCGCAGCGCGCCGCCGTTGTCGCGGGTGGCGCCGCTCTGGTTCGCCGTTGTGTTGGTGACGATCAGGCGGACGCGGATGATGAAGGCGTTGTTGTTCGGGTTGTTGTCATCGGCGATGGTGACGTTGCCAAAGGAGAAGAGCGCATCAACGCCATCCTGACCGAGCGTTCCCGTGCCGGAGACCGTCAACGTCGGCGATGCGACCGCCGCCGGATCGCTGAAGGGTTGGGTGAGCAATCCGCCGGCAGCCGTCACAATCTGGTAGCCAAGACCGCCGTTGAACGAGGTGTCGAAACGCATCCCGTCGGGCACGGCATCGACAACGCGCAGGTTGTTCGTCGTCCCTTCGGGCAGGGTCACGAGCAGGTCGTAGAGCACCGCCTCGCCGATGGTGACGCTGTCGCCGGAGGTTCCCGGCACGCTGCTGTCGTCGTCGGAAATGCCGCCACCCTGGAATTGCTTGTCGAACGTCGGCGCCGCCAGGTGGTTCAGCGCAATTGCGCCGATGCTGTAGTTGTTGCGGATTCCGTTGTTCGACGGCGGCGTGTTGTTGGTCGGGTTGGGCACACCCTGCCCGGTGCGCTCGCCGTTCTGCTCGCCTGCTGTCCCCGCGCCGACGTCCGAGCCGGTCGGGTTGCCGAGGGTGCCGCGCGCTCCCGGCAGGCTGGTGTACTGCACCCGCGCTGTGTTCGTGATCTGCGTGCCCGCGACTGTGCCCGAAACCACGCGCACCGTTGCCGTGATGACGACATCATTCCTGCCGGAGGTGATGTCCTGCACCGAGTCGAGGCGATCCAGCGTATAACTGATCACACTGCCGACGCCAAGGATCGAGCCGTTGGTCGCGGTTGTTCCCGTGGGCGCGGCGATCTGCACGCTGAGGAGTTCGAGCGACGGCGGGAGCTGGTCGAAAACCGTCACATCAAAGGCAGCGATCTGATCAACCAGCGCAAAGCCGACATTCGTTGTAATCGGCGTGCCGGTCGGCGCTGTTTGCACCGCGAATGTGCGTCCGGCGTTGATCGCGCCGCCAGTGACGTAGACCTGCGCGCCGATCACCGCTTCCAGGTGCGAGTCGAACTCCGGCACACGCTCGAGGGTCAGGGTCGTGCCGCTCAGATTGGTGACACGGTAGACGCCGTTCTGACCGACAGTACTCTGGTTCTTCACCAGAATGCGCGTGCCGACCGGGAAGTTGATCGCGTTGACCGCAACACCGTCGATGGATGTCGCTGTTATGGTCAGCGTTCCGCGCCCGAATGTCCCGCCGCTGGAGTTGAATATTCCGCCTCCCAGATTTCCAGTCGTCGCCACAGCCACGGTCATTGCTGGCGCCACCTCGCGCCAGTTGAGATTGCCCGCGTTGAGCGCCGGAACCGGCCCGTCCAGGTAGTAGGTTCTGCCCACCAGCGTGGCGCCTTCCTGGACGATCACACGGTAGCCGAGCGCCAGTTCCGCCGTGCTGTCGAGGTCGGTCGCGCGGTCCCAGACGCGCGCGCCGGTGAATGGATCGATGAAGACCAGCGTGTAGACGCCGTTCTGCGTTGCGTCCGTCTGGCTGCGCACCAGAATGCGGTCGCCGACGTTGAGCGTCACGCCATCGACCGTGACTGGCGCATTGGCGAACTGCCCGGTTCCGCCAAAGCCGCCGGTAGCGTTGAAGCCGGCGACATTCCCCGTCGTGGCGACGCGCACCGGAACTGCCGGGCTGGTGGGCCAGGCGACGCCATTAGCGAAGCGCAGCGTGTAGGTGAAGACATCCCCGGCATCAACCGGCGGCGCGCTGGCGAGTGTCTTGCTCAGGTTGTTGATCTGCGGCTCGACGACCGTGATGCGGTTGGCATCGTTCTGTGCAGAAGTCGATCCAACCTGCGACCCGCTGCGGAAATATTGAAAGTCGTTGTTCAACAGCACGCCGCTCTGATTGCCGGTATTGAACGTGTTCAGCACCTGAGCGTTGAACTCGATGACGATGAACTCCAGGTCATCATCATTATCGTTGTTGACAACGTTTCCCAGACGGAAGTAGACATCATCCCCATTATCGTAGGTGTCTGCACTACTGGAGACGACGTTGCTCGACGACACATTGCCGTCGAACGCAGTCTCCTCGCCGATTGCCAGCCCATTGCCGCTGCCGACCGCCAGGCTCAACCCAATGACCGTGTCCTGGTTACCGGTGATATTCAAACCGGCGCCGCTCAACGCAGGAACCTGTGCACCGGCGCTCGTCGAGGTGATGCCGCCGCTGTTGCTGACGAACGCAACCCGCACGGTGTTGTCGTTGACGAAGCGCATGCCGGTGGGAATGCGATCCAGCAGTTGCAGGTTTGGCGACGTGCCCTCTGGGATCGTCGTCACCAACCGGTAGCGCACGATCTCGCCGGGCGCCGCGATGTTGCCGAAGGCGATCACCGCGTCGATGTCGATGTCGAACTGTGTCGTGTCACCATCGCCGCGGATTTCGAGCCGCGTGATGTTGCGCAGGTCGAGACCCGGCGCCGTACCTGCTGCGACGGTTGTGCTGTTCGGACCGAGCAGGCTTTGCGGCGCGAGCGCGAATGTCGAAGCGTTGAAGTTGCTTGTGGCGAAGCGCCAGCGCCATTTGGTGCCGTCGGCGTCCTGGAGGTGCACGTCAATGGAATCCGCACCATTTCCGGCAACCAGGCGCGCAGAGAGCGCCAGCGCGGCGTGGTTCGACAGATCGACCGGCGTGGCGAAGGCGATGAAGCCGCCGCCCTGCTCGGTTGCGCTTCCTGAAACGCGGATGAATGTCGAGGATGTGATGACATTGCCCGGCGTATTCCAGGTATTGGTTCCGCCCAGGAAGCCATCGAACCCGGTGTTGGTGAAATCCGCCAGCACCAGCGGGTCGGCGGTATGCGCCTCGGACGTGGCGACGATCCGCTTCGCCAGGGTTGGCGAGACGATTGTAACGGTTGCGGATTCGCTGCCGGAGTAGTCGTTGATGCCGCCAGAGCCGTTGCGCTCGCCGGTGGCGCTGCCGCTCGCTCCTGCGGTCGAGCCGAAGAACCCGCCCGTGCCGGTATTCCCCGGCAGGCTGGTGTAGGTCAGATTCGCGGTGTTCGTGATCGTCTGCCCCGGAACAACCGTGACATTCAGGGTCGCCCGGTAGGTGATGGTCACGTTACATCCCGGCGGCACACGCCCGATCGTCACGTCCACTGTGTTCCCCGCGCTGGCGTTGGTGACGCCGGTGGCGCAGCCGCCTGCGGACGTCGCCGAGACGCTCGTGGTAATAAGGGTTGTATCAGACGGCAACGTATCGAGGATGCGCGCGTCGAAAGCGTCGCTCACCGTCGCGCCGGTCGCGTTCGTGAAGGTGACCGTGTAGGTGATCACGTCGAACGCATCGCCGCTCGTCGGGCTGGCAGTCTTGTTGTTGGTCGTCGCGTTGAACGCGATATTCGGCTCAACGACCGTAACGCTCACCGGCGCCGAGGGGTAAGTCTCGAACGCGCCGAAGCCGGAGGGATTCATGCGCGCCACCATGGTATTGTCGCGGACGTCGCCGGCATCGTTTGGATCAAAGGTGTTATTATCGACGATCGCGTTGAACTCAACGACAATGAACTCTTCGCCTGGGTCGTTGTCGTTGTTCGACAGGTTGCCAAAGCGGAAGAAGACATCGGTTCCGCTGCTGTAGGCATCCTGGTTGGTCGTTTCGTCGCTGGAGATGTTGCTATCCCCAAAGATGCAGGTGATGCTCGACGAGGGCAGAGTTGTCGGGTTCAGCACATTCGCCAGCGTCGTCACGCCAGACGGACTGATTGCCGGGCAGGAGACCGGCGCAACGTCATAGACGCCTGTTGTCGTGATGTTGTTGTTGGCGATGAACGCGAAGCGCGCCGATCCATCGTTGAGGAAGGTCAACCCCGGCGGCAGCCGATCCACCAGCGAGAAGGCGTAGACCGAGGCTTCCGGTCCGCCAATCGCAATGCGGAAGCGCACGATCTCGCCGATAGTCACGTTGCTGCCGGTAGTGTGCGACTCAGACGTAGCGACCAGCGCCTTGCCCGGCGTCACGACCGGGATGGTGAACGCGACGGAACCGGTGGCGGCGTAGTCGTTCAGCGCGCCGCCGGGTCCATCGGCGCCGGTGCGTTCGGTCGAGGCAGTGGTGTATGTCGAGCGCTGCCCCGGATCGCCGTCGAGCGACGTCCAGCGCAGGAATGCCGTATTTGTGATGGTTGCGCCGGGCATGGCGGCGTTGGAGAGCGTGCCGCGCACGACGATGCTGATCGTGCGCCCCTGCGCAAGGTCAATCGGCGTCGGGTTGCTGAGCGTCCAGGACGTGGCATTGCTGCCGGTCAGCGTGAAATCGGCGGTCGTCAGCAGACCGGCGCTGTCGGTGACGCTCAGCACTGCTGGCGTGAGAATGAGCGAGCCGCTGCCAAACGGATCGATGGGCAGCGCGTCGGTGATCACCGCATCGTAGGCGTCGGTCTGGCTGCCCGCCATGTGGCTGATCGTGATAGTGTAGTCGATGATATCGCCAGCGTCGTAGATGCCAGGCGGCAGAGTCTTGCCCACTGCCAGGGTCGGCTCGATGATCGTAACGTTTTCGGCTTCGACCGGCAGCAGCGTGTATAATCCCTGCCCTGGAACGTTCCACGAAAAATCGGCGCGGTTGTTGCGCTGCGCGTCGCTCTGATTGGCGGCAGTATTCAGCACCACAGCGCGGTAGGTAATGACGATCGTTTCGTCAACGGTATTGACCCGGTCGGTGTTGGTGATCGTCCCGAAATTGAACACAATCGTCTGCCCGCCTGCGCCAATCGTGGTGTTGGCGGGAGTTGCGCCGATGGTCGGCAATCCGCCGCCGGCAAAACTGAGCGCCGGGGATGCCGTAACGCCGGTCACATCGACGAACGCCAGCCCGGCGTCGAGGGTGTCGGTCAGGATCGCGTTCGTGGTCACGCCTTCGGGAATGGTGATTGTCAGCGTGTAGGTGACCATTTCGCCAATCACGACCCGCTGGCGCGTGTTCGTGGCACTCTCGATTTCTGTAGCGGTCAGGACCTTGGCAATCGCCGGACGGCGAATGATCACAAGCGCCGTATCCGACGCGGGCTGATCGTCGATGCCGCCGTCGGTCGTGGCGACGTTCGTCAGCGTCGCAGTGTTGATGATCTCCTGGTTTGGCTCAACATTGTCGCCAAGGGTCACGTCATAGGTGATGATCACCGTATTCGAGCCATTCGTCACTTCGACGATATTGCTGCGCGGACCGGAGGCGCCGCGGCTGAGACCGCCGGGCCGGTCGTCGCGAGTGGGCGCCGTAGTGTTGCCTGTCGTGTAATTATCCGCCAGCACAACGCTGAAAGCGCCGGTTGCCGGGTCGTAAGTCGCGTAGTAGTCGCTGACGCCGGCATTCGTCCAGGCGACTGGCGTCGTGTTGAGGGTGATGGGACCGGTCGTGCTGAAGGCGCGGTTGGCGTTGCTGCTCAACCCGCCGAGCACCGCGACGCGATAGCCGCCCGTCAATTCCGCGTCATTGTCGAAATCGCCGGCGCGGGTCAGGGTCGCCTGATTAGTGCCGACGAAGACGGCTGTCACAACATAGATGCCGTTCTGCGTTGCGCCGGGCTGATCCTTCACCAGCACCCGATCCCCCACGTTCAGCGTCACACCGTCGATGTTGCGTGGCGCATTCGTGAACTGACCGTTGTTCGGCGACGTGGCAAACGTCGCGCTGGTCAGCGGTCCGGTGGTGGCAACCCGTACCGTGCCGCTGACGACATCACCGGTGAGCAGCGTGCCATCGCCGCGGCGGACGGCAAAATTGGCGGCTGCCAGCGTCGCCGGGCGCACATAGGCGGCGGGGATGGCGTCGGTCACAGTGACGTCGTAGGCGTCGCCGCGTCCTTCGTTCTGGAGCACAATCGCATAACGCACCCGGTCGCCGGCATCAGAGAGTTCCAGTGAATCGGACGCGCCGATTGCCAGCGCCTGCGTGCGCGTGTAGACCGGCGTGCCGCTGAACGATGTCGGACCGTTGGGCGGGTTGAACGTCACGCCGCCGAGGGTCAGACCGGTGGTGTTATAGCCGACGATGCCCTTGTTGATCGTCACATTCGGGCGGATGACCTCGAACATGACAATCTCATCGAAGTATTGCGACCCGGCGTTGGTGGAGAACTCATTCACCCGCAACTGATTGGTCAGGAACAGGTCGTTGGCAAAGGCGGCATCAGCGACGCGCATGGTCACCAGGATGTCGATGAGCGATGAGCGCCGTCCGCCGTCCACATCGTCGTGCCAGCCAAAGTTGAGGGCAAAACTGTTCCCGGCTGCGTCGGTAGTAATGAACGGCGCCCAGGTGATCGGGTCGGTATTGAAGGCATTGAATGTCGAATTCGACTGGCGGAAGTGCTGGTTGGCGTTGGTGGCGCCCGCCGTCACGCCGACGAGCGGGCCATTCGTGAGTTCGCGCGCGGTGTCGAAATCGGCGGCGCGGTCCCAGGCGCCGGTTGCAGCGTTTACAACTACATAGACGCCATTCTGCCGCGCGTCGGTCTGATCTTTCACCAGAACGCGGTCGCCATTCGTCAGCGCGACGCCGTCGATGGTCGTGGGTGCGCCACTGAATGAGCCAATGCCGGCAGGATTGTAGCCGGAAATATTCGCGGTCGTCGCCACGCGTACCGTTGTTGGCGGGTTGATCGTCGTCAGGTAGGTGTCGGACGGTCCGCGTGTCACCGTATTGGCGCCGGGGATCGTGCCAGGCGCGGCAGCCGCATCGAAGAACAGACGATCCGGCACGGGGAAGACCGGCAGCGGCGGGAAGTCGATAAATTGAACATTCTCGAAACTGCTGATCGGCAGGTGGTAGGTCAGCCGGTAGGTCACCAGGTCGCCTGGCTGCACCGTCACCGGATCGCCGAGGTCGGTCGTCTGCCCATTGAGCGCATAGAGCGTCTTGCTGCGGTCGCCGATCGGCAATGCAACGCTGGCGCTGGTATCGTCGGTCGCCTGCCCGATTACGGTGGGAGTCGGGCTGTTGATCGTGGTGGTATTGATCTGTTCGCCGCGGATCAACGGCACGCGGTTGCGCAGAATGTCGAGCTGGTCGACCGAGCGGTCGCCGGAGGGGAAATCATCGCTGAACTCGTCCTTGACCTCGGTGTAGAATGTGATGCGCCCGCGGGTTGGACCGAAGAGGGGCGGATTGTTATTCTGCGGCGCGCCGCCGGCATTCGGAATATCGCCGCCGACGAGTCGCCCGCTGACGCCGCGTGCGATCAGTTCCTGCGAAATGTTGAAGCGTACATAGGTTGTGCCGCTGATCGACGGCGCCGGCGGGTTGATCACAAACACCGGACCGGACGGCGGGCTGGTCGGGTCGGAGAGGGGCGTGCCGCGGGTCGTGAAGCGCTGCTCGTACACAATTGTGCCACTACCGCTGAATGGCGCAGTTGCGATGTTGGTGCGACCAGGCGACGCGCCAGTAACATATGCATTCTCGACCTGAAGGGTCGGAACGGTCGAACTGCCGGTGGTGCGCACAAAGAGTCGCTGCCCGTCAGAAAGAATATCTTCGAGGTAGACGTTCTGAACCGCAAAATAATCGGAGACCTGAAAATCGATGTTGTAGCGCAGCAGTGTCTGTCCAGGAATGATCGAACCGCCGGTGGGCGCAAGGGTGGTGCGATCCACCGGCGTGACCGACTTCTGGGTTGCGAGCGAGTGCTGTTGAAGGGTATGCGCATCCGGCGGCAGGGTGATCGTTATCGGCGTTGGCGTATCGCGTGTATCGATTGGCGTCCATGCTGCGGATGAACTGCCGGTGTTGTTGGCAAACGTCGAGTCGGTTCCCTGCGGCACGGTCGGTGTGGCGGCGCTGGTGTCGCGCGGGATGTAGAACTCGAACTCGAACGACGCATCGACGCCGCGCACGCCGGTCTTGTTGCCGAACGTGTAGGTCAGCGTTCCGCCCGGCGCCGCAGGCGTGGCGGTGCCGGAAAGGTTCGCCGGGCTGAAGACTTCAGTTGGCACGCCGGGCGAGTTGTAAAGACGCGCGCTCATCTGTGCGGCGGTATTGCCGGTGATGCGCATGCTGTTCGCCAGAATATCGGTGATCTGCAAACCGGTGACCGGCTGACCGTCGGCAATATCGACATCCAGGCGGTAGCGGCGCGGATAGTTGCGCCCGGTCGCAGTTTCGTTCTCCGGTCCGAGGTAGGTCTTGGTCAGTTGCCAGAGAATCGGCGTGACATCACCGTCCGAAGGGGTCGTCTGGCGGATCGGCGGGTCGGCGCCGGGGTTGTCGAGCGGGTCGGCGCCGTAGCGGAACCCGGCAATAGCGGTGACCGGCAGCGGCGTGCCAAGGTCTGCCAGGTTGCTGGTGCGCAGCGTTACAGTGACGGGTGCGGGCGGCTGCGTATTCGTGAAACTGCCGAACGGCAGGGTCAGGACCGCAATCGTATCACCGTTCTGGAAGCGCGTGCCATAGCCCGGCACACTCAGCGTCTGCCCGGTCAGCGGATGGACGTAGGTTGGTCCGCTAATCGTGATCAACTCCAGTCCCGGCAGCGGCTGCCCCAGGTAGGTCGCGCTCATGCCGGTCGTAACCAGTCCGTCGAACGACGGGGCGCCGTCGGGACCGGTGGTGTCGAGAAACAGGTCGATATACGGACCGTAACCGGTCTGATCGCCGCTTCCGGTGCTGGCATTATCGAAGGTGACGGTCAGAGTCACCGGTTCGCCGATCAGACCGCTCGCGCCGGCGACTGTAGCGACCGGCAAGGGATCACCGGCGGCAAAGGCGATCGTTCCAAGCAGAAAACGACCGATGGTAATAGCGCTCACAAGCACGGTGAGAAGCGGCGTGAGCCGCAGAATTGGATGACGGCGCATGGTCCTTAACCCTTTCTCGAAGATGTGACCGATGTTTGTGTGAAAGGTAACAACGTGGTACCTGATAATGTGTTATTTTTATCTGAGAGTATATGCAGCGGGCATAACCAGAACGTAACAAAATGGTTTCGAGATGATCGCAGAATCGATCATCCGCATGCGCGTCGGGGCGGGTCTCAGACCCGTCCGTCCAAGGGGCGGTCAGAGACCCGCCGTGGGGCAATCATCCGCATGCACGTCGGGGCGGGTCTCAGACCCGCCCGTCCAGGCCGCGCCGTGGGGCAATCGTCCACATGCGCGTCGGGGCGGGTCTGAGACCCGCCCACATCATGCATGGTGGGGCGGGATCGGCGGCAGGGCCATTCACCGCAGATGCCGGTTGAAGAAGGCGACGATCCGTTGCTGCGCGTCGCGCGCTGAGGGTTCGTGGTAGCCCATCTGCGTCACGCGCCACGCCACGCGCAGCAGCGCAGGCGCCTCGCGCGGATCGTGGTTGTTGAGGAAGGCGTGCCCGGCATCAGGATACTCTTTCACGTCGTGATCCACGCCGAGTGACGTCAGGGCGCGCTCGAGGCGTCCAGCCGCGCCGCGCAGCGTCACGTCCTTTGCGCCGTAGCTGGCGACAATCGGGCAGGCGCCGGCAAGAACCCGTTCGAGATCATTCGGCAAGACGCCGTAGTTGACGCTCGATGCGGCAAATCCGTCGCCTGGCGCCAGCAGTAACGCAAATCCGCCGCCCATGCAGAAGCCGATCACCCCAATCTTGCCGATGCAATCGCTGCGCTGCGCCAGCCAATCGCGGGTTGCGGCGATGTGGCGGAACATCATCCCCTGCCACGTCAGATAGTCGCGGATGATCGAGCGCAAACAGGTGATCACCGTACCGCCATCGAAGAGATCGGGGGCCGCTGCGAGGAACCCTTCGCTCGCCAGCCACTCCGCCTGGCGGCGCGTGTCGCTGCGCATGCCAAGCGCGTCGTGAATGACAACGACGCCGGGCCAGGGACCCGCGCCGTCCGGCGTGGCGAGATAGGCGTTCAACGCGCCATCGGGCGCGGGAATGATGACGTCTGGCATGGTTGTGTCCTTCTGATAGGGAGGGAACGATTTCAATGGTATCATATCATGTGCGAAGGTTGCAGGTTGAAGGTGAAACGTTTCACGTTGCCAGTAGCGACGTTGCACCGCAACGTCGTGTCGCGTTGAACAGTAGGGGCGCGGCGTACCGCGCCCACAAGCGGCGGTGCCGCGCCCGCGCGCGGGCGCCGTTGAACGTTGAACGCGGGCAAATGGTAGGGGCGCGCCCAGACAGGATCGAGGATCTTGGTAGGGAAGCGCAGATTGCAGGCAGGTTCCTCTGCGTCCTCTGTGTCTCTGTGGTGAATCCACAGGTGTGAAGGTCTGAAGGATGACAGCATGAAACCGCCCCAATTTCGCACACTGGCATACGCGCTCCTGGCGCTGGCGGCGCTGGTGATGCTGGCGGGCCTGGCGATTGGCAACCGCGGCGACGCGCGCAACCGTATTCCGCTGCCGTTGCGGATGCTCTCGTCGTTGCTGGTGTGGTCTGCCGCGCTGTTGTTGTGGCGCAACGCCGATCCTGCGCTGCGCCGGCCTGCGGCTCTGACAGCAGCCGGGATGGGATGCGGGTTCCTGGGAGATCTGATCATGGCACGGGTCATCCCGCTGCCGGAGTACGTCATATTCGGCATGCTCGCGTTTGGCGCCGGGCACGGGTGCTATATCGGCGCAACCGCAGCACATCTGGCGCGACGGGGTGCGCTGACATCGGCGGCTATTCCGTTGCTGGCGAGCTGGCTCATCGGGGCGATTGGCTGGTATGGCGCGGCGCGCAACCCGGCAAAAGCGGGCGTGTTGAACTATGCGGCGCTGGCTTATGCGCTGCTCCTCGCCTCGATGAGCGGTATGAGCGCGGCGCTGGCGATGCGTGATCCACGCTATCTCTCACTTGCACTCGGCAGCGCGCTCTTCTTTCTCTCCGACCTCATTCTGGCGGGTGAACTCTTCCGTGATCTGTTCTTTCCTCACATTGGCGATGCCATCTGGCTGACGTATCTCACGGGCCAGGGGTTGATTGTAGAGGCGTTGGAAGGGGGTCAGAGCGAGGGTCATCTTCCATCAATCTGCGCAGGGCGCGGATAGCGACGCGCATGCCTTCCGCTCCGCTCAGTCTGCCCAACGCATCAATGGCCTGAATGTGCGGTTCGATTGTCAGATACCCCCGATACTCGCGCAACTGCAGGGCTTCCAGCAGCGCCCGAATATCGCCATCTCCCTCGCCTGCAGGACGCACGCTTCCATCGGTGAAAACGGCGTCTTTGACGTGGATATGAGCGACGAAATCGGCGAGGAGCGGCCAGGCGTCGCGCATGGGATGGACGCCGCACTGAATGAAATTGGCTGGATCGAAAGCGGCACGCAGTGCAGGCGATTTGATCGTGGTAAGCAGGTCGTGACAGCGTTCTGCCGTATCACCATAGATGCCTTTTTCGTTTTCGTGGATCAGCGTTATTCCAGACGCATCTGCGCGATGCGTCAACGCTGTCACGCGCTCTATCACCTCATTGCGATGGATATGCGCTTCACCAGCAGGTAGGTAGAAAGAGAATATCCGGATGAGGTGCGTACCAAGCGCTTTGGCAGTGACAATGGCGCGTTCGAGCCGCTCCAGTTCGAAAGAACGCGGCGCTGCGACGGGCGATTTCCCGATGGGGCTGCCGATTGCCGAAACAACGAAGCCGTTCGCATCGAGCAGTTCACGAACGCGGCGCAGATCCTCAGTATCTAGATCGAGTACGTTCCTGCCCCAGACGCCGCGCAGTTCAATCGCCAGAACGCCTTCGGATCGGAGAAGATCGAGTTGCACGGCAAGATCATCGGCGATTTCGTCGCCAAAGGCGCTCAGAAGAAAACGTTCGAAAGTCATTGTATTTCTCCCTGCCACTGTGCTTTCATGAATGCCAGCGCGACTGGCGCCTGCGCTGCCAGGTTTTGCCAGTTGCACTCCGCTGAAATGCGTGCGTCGTACCCGGCGGCGCGCAGGACGCGCATGAATCCGGCATAGTCGCACCCCAGCGTATCGGGCGATTGTCGCCCGCCGCCAGCCACATGGACATGCGCCACCTGTGGCATAGCGTTTGCTACGGCGTCGAGTGGTTCGTGTTCGCTCTCGATGTGGTAGAGGTCCGCCAGCAGTCGCACATCGTGCAGACCGCGTTCGCGGATAAAGGCGGCGCACTCGTCAACGGTGTTGAGCACATTGCAGTCCTGCTGGTTCAGATGTTCGAGCGCCAGGGTGATGCCGCAGCGTCCGGCTTCTTCACCGGCAAGCGCCACCGCAGTGGCAATCTGATCGAGCGCCCGATCGCGCGGCCATCCATCGGGGATGCGGCGAGCGGCGCCGCTTCCGAGCACGGCGACAGCGGCGCTGAGCGACGCCATTCGACCGAAGGCGCGACGCAGGTAGGAACGTAGAACCTCCAGGTCTGCGTGCGGTCCACAGAGCGGTATGTCGCCGGGTACCAGAACATTGAAGGATTCGGGATGAATGGGTGCGGCGGCGATGGCGCGCAGTGCTGGCGCTGCCGTAGCATCGCCATCGAACGGCATCACAGCGTGCGCCGGCAGTTCGCAGAAATCGAACCCGGCTGCAGCGACAATTTCGATCTGATCGGGCGTAGTACAGACACCAAAACGCATGGGTTGGCTCCTTGAAATCTACACTGTTGCGGGGGTTCACAGGGGGGCGCTCCTACCTTCTGCCCTGCGCGGGCGCCCACAGGGGGGCGCTCCTCTGCTACGACGGGCGCGCCGGTCGTCCGGTGCGCGCCGACTCGTAGATCGCCAGCACGACGGCCAGCGCGCGGCGCGCTTCCTCGCCGGCGACCAGCGGCGCGCGCCGGTCGCGGATTGCTGCGGCGAAGTCGTGCATGATGCGGGTATGCCCGATGGCGCTGATACCGGTCGGATGCGCGCCCGCGCCGGCTGCCTGACGTCCTGCGCCGCCGCCTGCTCGTGGTGCAACAGCGGTCGTTTCGATTGTTGTGTCCCACCGCACAATCGCCTCGCCCTCAATCTGCACCCCGCCGTGTGTGCCATAGACCTCGACGCGATGGGGGAAGCCTGGCGCAACCACTGTCGTAGCGGCGATAGCGCCCAACGCGCCGCTGGCAAAGCGCAACGCGGCGCTGACGCAATCTTCGACTTCGATAGCGCGCGCCAGCGTTGTGGTGTATGCCTGCGCCTCAACAACATCATTGCCCATGAGCCAGAGAAGGAGATCGACCAGATGAATGCCCTGGTTCATCAGGACGCCGCCGCCGTCGAGCGCCCATGTGCCGCGCCAATCCGCCGAATCGTAGTATTCCTGGGTGCGCAGGTAGGGGACGGTAATGATGCCAAGCGCCAGCCGACCCAACGCGCCTGCCGCGATTGCATCGCGCACCGCGCAGAAATCCGGGTCGGTGCGGCGCTGAAGCGCAACGCCGAGATGGACGCCAGCCGCGCGGCAGGCGTCGATGAGCGCATCGGCGTCAGCCAGCGTGGTGGCGATTGGCTTCTCGACCAGCACATGTTTGCCTGCCTGCGCTGCGGCAATGCCCTGCGCAGCATGCTGCCCGCTTGGCGTGCAGATGCAGACCGCATCAATGTCATTGCGCGCCAGCAGTGCATCAACATCGGGTTCGACACCGGCGCCGAAGGCTTCTGCCAGTGGTATGGCGCGTTCAGTCCGACTCGCGCAGACGGCGACCAGCCGGGCGCCGGGCGTCTGCGCAATCGCCTGCGCGTGATAGCGTCCGGCAACTCCGGCGCCGATGATGCCAAAACGAACCTCGGCATCGCTCACAGTCTTTTCCTTTCCGATCGCAGGTCATCGAGCAGCGCATCATACGCCTGGCGGTCGAGCGGCAGCGTGACCGCCTGCCCGGTGATGCCTGAGTAGATCACTGCATTGGCGAGTTCGAGCGACATACGCGCCTCGCGCGCATCGCAACGCGGGCGACGACCTTCCGCGATGGCAGCCGCCAGATCGTGGTAAACCGCCAGATGACCGCCGCCATGGCCGGGGAGGTGAAGCGTTTCGGTTCGAACCTGCGGCTGACTCCACATCTCCCGCACGGTTGCGCGGTACTCGCTCAATGGCGTGGCGAAACGGCGGATGGTCAGGTAATCCGTGGTCAGTTCCAGCGCGCCGTGGTCGCCGACTATTTCGGTGCGCTGCGGCGCGCCGGCTTCGACCGTGCTGAAGTAGATGTAGCCGAGTGCGCCGTTGGAATATTCCAGCAACGCCTGTGCGACATCTTCGCACTCGATGGCGTGCCCCAGCGTGCGCACCCATCCCCAGACCTTTGCCGGCAGTCCGGTCAGATGGCAGAGGAGATCAAGCGGATGCGGACCCTGGTTCATAAGCACGCCGCCGCCTTCGCCGCGCCATGTGCCGCGCCAGGCTGCCGAGTCATAGTAGAACTGTGTGCGAAACCAGGGTTCGACGCACAGAACGCGCATGATGTCGCCGATGTCGCCAGCCTCGATCAGCGCGCGGGAATACTCAACGACCGGGCGAAATCGTTGCTGAAAACAGACCGCGAGGATTCGCCCGGCGCGATCAGCGGCGGCGATCATGGCGTCTGCTTCGGAGACGCTGACCGCTAGCGGCTTCTCGACCAGTACATGCGCGCCGGCTTCCAGACAATCGATTGCCAGCGCGGCATGGAACGGGTGTGGCGTGCAGATCACGGCGACATCGGGGCGAATAGCGTCGAGCATCGCGCGGTGATTGGCGAAGAAGGGACAACCGGCTTCGGCAGCGCGCGCCTCGCCGCGCTCGATGGCAATATCTGCCATGCCGACAATTGTGGCGCCGGGAAGTTGGGTAAGCGCTTTCACGTGCGTTTCAGCGATTCCTGCGGCACTGCCGATGATGCCGAAACGAAGGGCGGGGAGGCTGGCTTCTTCTGTCATAGATGATTCTCCTCTATCCTGAAGTCGTTGATGATGGCTCGTTCTCGCTGATAGGTGCGATGCCATGCGTTTCCGCAGGAAGGCGGTCTGGAACGTTCCTGCGCAACTCTGCGAGCCACACATCCGCCTCGGCATCGCTTGGCGCACGCCAGTCGCCGCGCGGCGAGAGCGAGCCGCCGGAGCCGACTTTAGGAGCGTTCGGCAGCGCTGAACGTTTGAACTGACTGGTTTTGAAGAAACGCCAGAGAAAAACTTCGAGCCAGCGCCGGATCGTTGCCAGATCGTACTGACGACGCTCGTCGCCCGGAAGTCCGGTGGGCCATTCACCGCAGGCTGCGTCGCTCCAGGCGTTCCACGCAAGAAAAGCGACCTTGCTCGGACGAAAGCCGTAGCGTGTGATGTAAAAAAGGTTGAAGTCCTGCAACTCATAGGGACCAATGATCGCCTGTGTGCTCTGCGCAGGACGCGAACGATCAGCGCCGTCGGGCGGCACCAGTTCGGGTGAAATCTCGGTGCTGAGGATCGAACGGAGGATGGCGCTCGTCGCAGCGTCGAACTGCCCCGAATCGGCGACCCAGCGGATGAGGTGCTGAATAAGGGTCTTTGGCACGGATGCGTTGACGTTGTAGTGCGACATGTGATCGCCGACGCCATACGTCGCCCAGCCGAGCGCCAGTTCGCTCAGGTCGCCGGTGCCGACAACGAGCGCGCCGTGCAGGTTCGCCAGGCGGAAGAGATGCGATGTGCGGTCGCCTGCCTGCACATTCTCGAAGGTGACGTCGTACACCGGTTCGCCGCGCGCAAAGGGATGCCCAATGTCGTGCAGCATTTGCATGCACGATGGTCGAATGTCGATTTCGCCGACGCTGACGCCGAGCGCATGCATCAATCTGCGCGCATTGGTCAGCGTGATGTCGCTGGTGGCAAAGCCCGGCATGGTATAGGCGAGAATATTCGTGCGCGGGAGGTCGAGCCGGTCCATGGTGCGCGCCGCAACGATCAACGCCTGGGTTGAGTCCAGTCCGCCGGACACGCCGATCACGACCTTTTCGATGCCGGCGCTGACCAGACGCTTCATCAGGCCGTGGACCTGGATGTTGTACGCTTCGTAGCACCGTTCGTCACGACGCGCCGGATCGCCGGGTACGTAGGGAAAGCGGGCGATGGCGCGTCGGAGTGGCACATCGCCAGTAGAAACCTCAAATGTGAAAGGAATATGCCGCATAGCGTGCAGGCGTTCGCGGTGATCGCCGGCCGAGTCGGCGAAACTGGTGGTGCGCATCCGTTCCTGCACGATCCGCTCGACATCGATATCGGCGGTGATGATCTGCTCATCCTGGGCAAAGCGCTCACTTTCCGCCAGCAGTTCGCCAAGTTCGTAGATCAGCGCATGACCATCCCACGCCAGGTCGGTGGTCGACTCGCCGGGACCTGCGGCAGAGTAGAGGTAGGCCGCCAGGCAGACGCCGGACTGAGCCGCGCACAGCGTGCGCCGGTAGTCGGCTTTGCCGATAGTGATGTTGCTGGCGGAAAGATTGGCAAGGATCGTCGCGCCTGCCAGGGCGGCGAACGTGCTTGGCGGCGCGGGGACCCATACATCCTCGCAGATTTCGACGTGCAGCGCGAAACCGGGGACATTCTCCGCAGTGAAGATCAGGTCGTTGCCAAAGGGAACAGAAGCGCCTGCCAGCGTCATCGTGCGCCGGATCGCGTCGCGCGCGGCGCTGAACTGTCGTTTTTCGTAAAATTCCCGGTAGTTGGGGATATAACTCTTCGGCACGACTCCCAGGACGCGCCCGTGATACATGACGACAGCACAGTTGTACAACCCGCCGTCAACGCGCAACGGTGCACCAACTAGCAGCACCGGCGTCAGAGCGCGGCTGGCGTCGATCAGGCGCGTCAGAGCGTTCAATACACCTTCGAGCAGCGCATCTTGCTGGAACAGGTCGTCGCAGGTATACGCCGAAAGACCGAGTTCGGGAAAAAGGGCAATGGCGGCATTGGCGGCGCTGGCGCGTTCTGCGAGGGCAAGCGTGCGGCCGGCATTGTAGACCGGATCGGCGACGCGCAGGGATGGAATGCAGACGGCAGCACGGATAAAGCCGTGGGTGTAGATCGAGTTGAAGGGGCGCATAGAACTTCCCTTTCGATGTCGCGGTAGAGTCAACCGATTTGGTGTCAGTATAACACTTTCTTGCCGGTTGGGGAAGAGGGTTGCAGGTGACAGGTGTGAAGGTTACAGGTAGGGGCGCGGCAGCGCCGCGCCCACGGCGCCACGCCCGCGTCGGTGCGCCCACACGCTGTGTCCATGCGCTACAATACGACGCATGCACGAGACCATACCCGCAATTCCTGGAGCATCGTTGCGCGACGCACTCACTGCTGCACTCGGCGATGCGGCGAAGGCGGCGTGGTTGATCGCGCGCGGCAGCGTGTGGGTGAATGGCAGGCGTGTGCGCGATCCGGAGATGCCGCTGCCTGCCGATGCCACGGTCGTTGTGCAGCGCCCGCCCGATGGCGTCTACCGCGATCCGGTCGTGACGCCAGGAATGATCCTGTACGAAGATGATGACCTGATTGCACTCGATAAGCCCACGGACACGTATGTGGAGGCGACGCCATGGGATGCGGAGGGGCATCTGCGCGTGGCGCTGGCGCGTTTCCTGGAGGCGCGCGACGGGTCGGCGCCGCCGTTGCACCTGGCGCATCGTCTCGACCGGGACACATCCGGCGTCCTGTTGCTCTCGAAGGCGCCCGATGTCAATGCAGCGCTCCAACGCGCCTTTCACGAAGGAACGGTGCAGAAAACCTATCTGGCGCTCTGCGCCGGGCGACCCGCCTTCGACAAGATCGAGATCGAAACCGGTCACGGACGTGGACGTGGCGGCCTCTTCCGCGTTTTTCCGCGCGAAGAGATCGGGCGCGTGCTGCCGCAGGGCGGAACGGTCAAAGCCATGCGCACCTGGTTGAAGGTCGTGCGGCGAATGGACGATGCGGCGCTGGTGTGCGCCATGCCCCTCACGGGACGTTCTCATCAGATCCGTCTGCACCTCGCTTTTCTGGGGCATCCGCTGATCGGCGATGTCAAATATGGCGGACCATCCGCCTGGCACGGCGATGCAACGCAGCACCATCACCTGCACGCCGGGAGGCTTGAACTGCCGCACCCGCGTAGCGGCGCAACGCTCGTCATCCAATCGCCGCCGCCGGAGTGGGCAAGCCAGGGGTGACAGTCACCGGGCGGGTGTCGGGGTTGCGGTTGTCGGCGCAGCAAACATGCGTGATGCGATGTAGTTGGCGATTCCCTCGACGTTGGCATATTCCATATTCGCCAGCACAATAATCGTCGTGTGGTCATCGGGGTAGCGGGCAAAGAATGTGGCGACGCCGGTCATGTTGCCGGGATGGCTGATACGCCGCCGCCCGTCGATGGTTTCGATCTTCCAGCCAAAACCATAATTGCGCAATGCCGGGAGGAACATCTGATCCAGTTGAGCGCGCGATAGCGCCTCTTCGGTGGCGAGCGCCCGATCCCAGCGGAAGAGATCACTGACCGTTGAGTACAGTCCGCCGGCTGCGTAGAGCGTCGAAGCGTCGAGGAAACCGGATTTCTTGCCGGGCACGACATATCCCTGCGCGCCGCCGACGATCGCGCTGCGGTTGGTATCGTATCCCGTGTCGGTCATTCCAAGTGGGGCGAAGAAGCGTTCCTCCAGATAATCGGCGTACTCCATGCCCGACACACGCTCGATGATCAATCCGAGCAGCACATAATTCGAGTTGCAGTAGTGGTAGAGCGTGCCGGGCGCGAAACTGAGCGGAAAGCCACGGAATCGCTCGACCAGTTCCTGCGGCGTTGTCGGGTTCATTTCGGTTGGCTCGAAATCGGCGAAAGCGGTGTAGTCGACCAGGCCGGAGGTGTGGGTCAGCAGGTGGCGGATCGTCAGCGGCTTCCAGGCGTCGGGGCAGGGTTCGAGGTAGGCGCAGATGGCGTCGTCAACGCTCAGTTTGCCGTCCTGCTGCAAGGCAAGAATAGCGGCAGCAGTGAACTGTTTGGTGATCGACGCCAGACGGAAGCGCGTCCGCACCGTATTGGGCGCGTTGTCATCAGCATTGCCGTACCCCTTTGCAATCACCACCTCGCCATTCTGCGCGACGAGCGCCGCTCCCTGGAATTGCCCACTGTTCGCAAGGCCGGTCAGGTACGCATCGATCTCGCGCCCCAGCGGACTGAGCGGCGGTGCGCCAGGACCCTCCCCCGGCATCAGCGTCGGCGTTGGCGGAGGCGCCGGAGACGCCGATGGCTGTGGTGTCGGCGTCGGCCGCGGCGTTGCAGGAGCGGCAGTCGTAGACTCGGGTGCGACGACCGCTGCAGCAAGCGTGGTTGGCGACGGTGCGGCTGCCTGCTGAAACCTGCGGGTCACGAGCGGCGCGCTGCATGTGCCGAGCACGATGAGCAGCGCACCTGCCGCGATTGCCACAATGCGCGCGACCGGTGTTATGGTGCGCTGTGCGTGATGACGCCGCCGACGGCGGGAACGAGGTTGAGAATACACGAGTTGCATTCTACCAGATGTGAGAACTGAGAACCGAGAACTGAGAACCGAGAACTGAGAACTGAGAACTGAGAACTGAGAACTGAGAACTGAGAACTGAGAACTGAGAACTGAGAACCGAGAACTGAGAACCGAGAACTGAGAACCGAGAAGCAGGCCAGGGGTCAGGAGTTGCCTTAACCTTCGCACCTGCCATCTGTCACCCTGTGCCACGTTCTATGTTCAACAGCAACGTTCCCGCCTTACCCGACCCGCGCCCGGACGCTGCACTGGTGCGCGTTGCCGCCGAGCGCGCGCGAGAGGCGAGTTCCCGCCTTACCCGACCCGCGCCCGGACGCTGCACGGCTGGAGGAGATCGCGGTAGATGCTAAGAATATCGCAGGCGACGTGTTCCCAGTCGAACTGCAATGCGCGTTCGCGCGCGGCTGCGCCCATCGCGGCGCGTTCCGCGTTGTTCTGCAACAGGCGCTCGAGATGGTTTGCCAGCATCGTCGGGTTGCCCGGCGAGGTCAACAACCCGCTAACGCCATCTTCGACAATGAATGCCGGACCTCCTGCATTCGTAGCGATAACCGGTGTGCCGCACGCCAGCGCTTCGAGCGCCGCCATCCCGAACGACTCATAGTGCGATGGCATGGTGACGACATCGGCGGCGGCGTAGTACAGTGGCAGACGATCCTGCGGTTGCGCTCCGGCGAAGTGGACGACATCAGCCACGCCGAGCCGCCGACGGATCGTGTCGAGGCGGCGTTGCTCGACATTCCAGGACGCGCGTTCCTCTTCACTCCCACCGCCGACGATCAGCGTCGTCAGTGCGCCGCGCCATTCAGGGCGGCGTTGCAGCAAGAGCGCGCTGGCTTCGATCAGCGTGTCGATGCCTTTGAGCGGCTCGATGCGCGCCACCAGCAGGATGACACAGTGCGGCGGCGGCGGCAGATCGAGCGCTGCACGCGCCGCCGACAGATCGCGTGGCTGAAAGCGGCGTAGATCGACCCCAGCCGGCGCCACCCTGATCTTCGCCATATCGGCGCTATAGTGCCAGACTATCTGCGCCCGGTCGAGCGGCGTCGCCGCCACGATCGCGTCGGCCTCGCGCAGAATGCGTCCCTCGACGGCAACCCGTCGTCCGGTCTCATGTTCCTCTGTGCCGCGCGCCACCTGATTCTTCACTGCGCCAAGGGTGTGGAACATGTGAACAATGGGTGCGCCCCAACTGCGACGCAGCGCCAGCGCCGCTTCGCCGGAGACCCAGTAGTGGCTGTGGATGATGTCGTAATGCAGGTCCTCGCTATCGGCAAAACAGCGCACCCGGCCAACGAACTCCGGAAGATAGTCCAGCAGACGATTCTTATCGTATGGCGCGGGAGGACCGGCGCGCACAGAGATCAACCGCACCCCCCGGTCGATCTGGACAACCGGCGGCGTGTTGCGTTCCTGAGCGCGGGTGAAGATGTCGACCAGGATGCCACGCCGTCCAAACTCGCGGCTCAATTCACGAACATAGACGTTCATTCCTCCCGCCTCCTTGCCTCCCAGGCGTGCGAGGGGGCTGCTATGAACGCTGAGTGTTGCGATGCGCATGCAATTGTTCTCCTGAAACCTGTGATATGTACGGAAGCGCGTACCTGGCGCTTCTCCGCAGGCAAATACCGTCAGACATCAAGAGGGATGCGGTTGCCGCATCCCTCCTGCGCCTCTGTGCGCTGTATTCCCCGACATTATACGATCAAACGGCCATTTTGTATGCACTGCCGTCGCCTGCGAACTACCCCACCAGCAGCACTTTTCCAGGACGGGTCCTTTGTTCAGCGGCAATGACCGCTTCTCGCACATCGGCGAGGTCATACTCGGCTGCAATGAGCGTTTCCAGCGTGCTATCGGCGATCAACCCGAACAGCGTAGTGAAGAGGGTCTGCACCTGGTCTGGCGTGGCGGTCTGAAACCAGTGCGACAGCCACCAACCGCGGATCGAGGCGCTGCGGAACAGCAGCATTCCCGGATGGAGGGTAAGCGGCTCGCCGGCAATGGCGCCATAGACGAGCATCGTCCCACCGGCGCCGAGCGATGCTGCCAGACGCGACCCGCTTGCGCCGCCGACCGAGTCGAGCGCGTAGCGCACCCCTTTTCCGCCTGTGAGAGCATGCACCCGTGCAACCACATTCTCGTCTTGCTCGCAGATCAGTTCATCTGCTCCCAGGGCGCGCAGGTCATCGATAACCTCACGCCGTCGCACGACGTTGATCGTGCGGAAGCCAAGGCGTCGCCCCAGCCGGATGACGTGCCGCCCGACGACGGAATTGGCGGCGTTTTGCAGCACCCACTCACCGGGTTCAACCCGTAGCGTCTCAGTGAGCATCAGCCAGGCGGTCGCCGGATTGACCAGCGCTGTCGCAGCCTGCTGGTCGCCGATTGAAGCGGGAACCGGAATGGTTCTGGCGGCGGGAACGACCACATACTCCTGCCAGAGTCCCGCCGCGCCCATCGGAATGACCCGTTCCCCGATGGTGCGGTCGGTCACCCCTTCGCCGACGCCGACGATCACGCCGACGCCTTCGAAGCCGGGAACGGCGGGCAGTCGCGGTAACGTACCGTACAACCCGCGAATGACAAACAGGTCGGAGGGATTGATCGGGCGAGCCTGCACCCGCACCAGCACCTGACCAGGACCCGGTTGCGGGGCGGGAATGGTTTCGACCGTCAGAACATCGGTGGGTTCCCCAAAAGAGGCGAAACGAACGGCACGCATAATGTGCTTTCTCTCCTGCAATGTGAGCCGGGTGCGTGACAATCGGTAGTGTACCATGAATAGTGCGCGTTGCACGTTGCGCGCGGGAAAGGTGCGCGGAGGGGCGTGAGGCGAGGGGCGTGAGGTGAGGGG
>NZ_JBYNRX010000021.1:0-17142 GCF_057785375.1 Roseiflexus sp. | reverse complement strand
CAGAGGCGAGAGGCGAGAGGTCAGAGGCGAGAGGCGAGAGGTCAGAGGCGAGAGGCGAGAGGTCAGAGGCGAGAGGCGAGAGGTCAGAGGCGAGAGGCGAGAGGTCAGAGGCGAGAGGTGAGAGGTCAGAGGCGAGAGGCGAGAGGTCAGAGGCGAGAGGCGAGAGGTCAGAGGCGAGAGGTCAGAGGCGAGAGGTGAGAGGTGAGAGGTGGAAACGTGAGCGACCTTTGAGGTCTGCTCCGCTGCTGTCGTCATTGCCAGTAACTATCGCGAGCGGCAAGGCGCATCTCCACTGAACCGGACTTGCCGCGACCTCAAAGGTCTTCGTCGGGGGCGAGGGGCGCGAAGTGCGAAGGTGTGCCTGACCCGGTTCTCAGTCCCGGTTCTCTCAGAACACACGTTCTACAACCATGTTGAAACCACGCGCCGGATGGTTTATACTTCTCGAACCAACAGGACATCTCTTCGTCTTCACAAGGGAAGGAACAAATGGACGCCAGCGAATCCACACTCGTTGCTCCCCGGACAAAGCGCCATCGTCCGAGCAACGGCGAGATGAACCGGTTGCTCGATCAGGATCGTCCGGCGCACGACTGGTATCGGTTCGTGCTCTCCTTCCCGCCGCACCTGGTGCGTGAGTACATTGAGCGTTTCGGGATTCTGCGCCAGCATCGCGTGCTCGATCCGTTCTGCGGCACAGGCACAACCATTGTTGAATGCAAAAAACGCGGCATTCCCGGTGTGGGCGTCGAAGCCAATCCCTTCGCCCATTTCGCCGCGCAGGTCAAATGCGACTGGTCTCCTGATCCAGATGAACTGCTTCAGCACTCCGAATATGTCGCCGGGCGCGCGCGCGCACTGCTCGAAGCCGACGGCATCGAAGACGATCCGGTATTCATCAGCGCGAATCCGCCGGTTAGTCGCACCCTGCGCACGCTCGATGCAGAACGGATGAACCTCTTGCTGGCGAACTCGATCAGTCCGCTGCCGCCGCACAAAGTACTGGTTCTGCTCGATTGCTTGCAGCGGCATGCCGATCCGCGCTTCATCCGTCACCAGCAACTCGCTCTGGCAAAAGCGCTGGCATGCGCCATCGGCAATCTCCATTTCGGCCCGGAAGTCGGCGTCGGTCCGATGAAAGCCGATGCGCCAGTGATCGCACTCTGGTTCGACGGCATCTCGAACATGGCGCACGATCTCCGCCATCTGCGCGCATTGAACCGGACCGAAGCCGTCGTTCATCGCGGTGACGCCCGGCGCGTTCTGGACATGATCGAACCATGCTTGATCGATGCCGTGATCACCTCTCCGCCCTATCCGAACGAAAAAGATTACACGCGAACAACACGACTTGAAAGCGTTCTGCTGGGATTTATCCGCAGCAAAAGCGACCTTCGCGCATCGAAGCAGCATCTTCTCCGTTCAAATACGCGAAACGTGTATGTATCCGACGATGACGATCAATGGATTGCATCCCATCCGGTTATTCACCATCTTGCCGACATGATCGAAGTGCGACGCATCCAGCTGGGGAAAACCTCAGGCTTTGAGCGTCTCTACGCGCGAGTAACAAAACTCTACTTCGGCGGCATGGCGCGTCATCTCGCCGAACTCCGCACCGTTCTGCACCCAGGCGCGCATCTCGCCTATGTCGTCGGCGATCAGGCGTCCTATTCCGTGTGCTGATCCGCACCGGCGAGTTGCTTGCCGATATTGCCCGCACACTGGGGTATGAGGCGCTCGACATCGCGCTCTTTCGCACCCGGATCGCAACGTCAACCAAAGAGCAGTTGCGCGAAGAAGTCGTCATCCTGCGCTGGCCTGGTTCTGATAGATGACTGAACGCAAACCAACCAATCGCGCATCACTTCCAACCAACACCTCCTGGCGCCGTCACCGCCGGCTGCTCCTCGCCGCACCGCTGGCGCTCGCCGCAGCCGCCGCTGAGTTCTGGGCAGTGCGCGCGCCGCGCTCGCTGCACCTCCCGCCGCAGCAACAGGTCATCACGATCAATCCGAAGATCGGCATTCATACACGCCTCACCGGCATCGGCGACGAGGGGTATATCCGGCGCACGCTCGAACAGGTGCGCGAGATGGGCGCGCGCTGGATCGTCGATCTCTTCCCCTGGGCGTATGTGCAGCCGCGTTCGCGCTTCGGGTTCGACTGGACGGGCGCCGATATGGTCGTGCGCCACGCAGTGCGCCAGGGATTGCAGGTGCTTGCCCGGCTCGATATTGTGCCGCAGTGGGCGCGTCCGCGCGACTCGAACGACCGCTACCTCGACGAAGCGCACTACGCCGATTTCGCCGCCTATGCAACAGCCTTCCTTCAGCGTTACCGCGTCGATGGCGTGCGGCACATCATTATCTGGAACGAACCAAACCTCACCTTCGAGTGGGGGCGGCGGCAACCCGATCCGGCCGGTTATGCCGCGCTGCTGCAGGCAGTCTACCCGCGCGTCAAAGCCGCTGTGCCCGATGCCGTCGTCATCGCCGGGGCGCTCTCACCCGGCGGCGATCTCGGCGACAACGCCGAGGTGCGGATGGGGGACTTGCGCTACATTACCGAACTGTACGCCGCCGGCGCTGCGCCCTGGTTTGATGCCTGGGCTGTCCACAACTATGGCGCGCAGCAACCGCACGATGCGCCGCCGGCGCCGGAGGAGGTCAACTTCCGGCGCGTTGAACTCATCCACGACCTGCTGACCTACCTGGGAGACGGTCACAAGCCGATCTTCATCACTGAGGGGGGATGGAACGACCATCCGCGCTGGTCGGCGGCGGTGCGTCCGGCGCAACGGGTGCGCTGGACGATTGGCGCCTACCAGATGGCGCTGGCATGGCCCTGGCTCGAAGCGATGTGCCTCTGGCAGTTCAGCACTCCCTGGCAGGCGCGCACATATCAGGATAACTGGAACTTTGTGGCGGCGGATGGGACGCCAAAGGCGATCTACTGGGCAGTGCGTGATTATGCTGTGCCGCCTGATCTGCGACGATAAAGGCGCGCGCCAGATCGCGGTAGACCGCAGCGCGTCGCACATAGTCGCGGGCAGTGGGGTTGGCGGCAATATCCTCCGCAGCGACGATTCCCTGATTGTGCCAGGCAGCGAGCGCCTGCCAGGTCACCGGTACGCCTTCATAGCGCGCGCGATGCACACCGCGCTCCAGGTTGGCTGCCAGATACTCGACCGCCAGCGCGGGCCGGATCAATTCGCTGTTGATGGCAGCGTACAGTTCCGCCTGCGTGCGATAGCGCGCCGGATCGATCCGGCTCCCCGCAATGCGCAGGTCAATGCTGATGGGTCGGTCTGAACCTTTGACCGGCAGTTCGCCGCGCAGCATTTCGAGCGCTACGGAGGGGCGAATATTGCTGGGCCAGACGGTCAGGTCGGCGCCAAAGGCGTTGAGCGTCATCTGCGCCGCCTGATACCACGGCGTCAGCGGGCGTAATGGCGGAACCGCCTCTTCCAGCCAGCCAAAATGTTCGTTGTAGAGCGCCAGGGCGATGATCGATGCAAACTCTGCGTCGTCCATCCCCGAAATCGCCGGATCGTTGTGGCGCGCCGCTGCGTCGAGAATGACCGGACGCAGTGTTTCCATCTGCGCTGCGAATGTCGGGCGCACGAATGGCTGTCCATGCACCGGTGCTGTCGCCAGCGATACGGGTGTGTGTGAAAGGGCGATGGCGAGTGAGATGATGATAAAGATGCGGGTGATGAGAACTGAGAACTGAGAACTGAGAACCGGGATGCGCAGCCTGCGATGCGAGAACCGGAACGTGGGCGCGGGGAACCAGGCGATAAAAGGTGATTGACGAACACCGAAGCTCTGGCGCCAGAAGGCGACAACCCAGGCATATATCATTGGAAGAAGCCAGTGATGCGCTTGCCGGAACTCGCGCATAGCGGGATGCTCCGCGTGTGTTTGAGACATATCTGTATGATCAGGAGAATGCCGTGCGCCTCTATCCGCCTGCCAACCTGCATTGCACCCATTTTTGAACCACAGAGGCGCAGAGGTGCTCAGAGTGGTTCCACCTTCAACCTTTCGCCTTCCCCCAGACCCTTGAGGTCGGTACACATAAACAGGGGGTAAGGATCGTTCTGTCAGCGAGGTTCCATAGCAGAAATCGGTCAGCAGCAGAGACCTCAAGGGTCAGGCCCGCTCCCTCTTCCACTCTCACGCCTCACGCCTCACTCCTCATACCTCACCCACACGCTGCCTGCCGATACACCGCCAGCGTTCGCTCCGCCGTCGTGCGCCAGGAGAAGCAGCGGGCGCGCGCAAGCCCTCGGTTCCGCAATTCGGCGCGCAGATCGGCATCAGAGAGCAGTCGCAGCATCGCCTCCGCCAGCGCGTCGGCGTCGGTTGGCGGGACGACAAGCGCCGCCGCCTGATCGGGATGTCCGTCTGTTGCTCCCACCACTTCGGGAAGACTGCTGCTGTCGCTGACAATCACCGGCGTGCCGCACGCCATTGCCTCGAGCGGCGGCATGCCAAACCCTTCATACAACGATGGAAAGACAAAGATGGTTGCCGCCGCATACCAGAGCGCCTGGTCTTTCTGATCGATATACCCGACAAAGCGGAGTCGGTCGCCGAGGCCAAATTGTTCGGCGCGCGCCAGAATCGGCTCGTACAGCCACCCTTTTGCGCCGCCAATGAGCAGCGGCGCATCGACATCGCGCGCAATCCGGGCATATGCTTCCAGGAGCAGCGGCAGATTCTTGCGCGGTTCGAGCGTGCCGAGGAACAACACGAATCGGTCGGGCAACCCGACGCGGCGGCGAAACGCCTCGAGCACCACCGGATCAGGGGGTGCAAAGCGTGCATCGGCAGCGTTGGGCGTCACAACCACGCGCTCTGGCGGAACGTGGAGCCAGCGCACGATTTCGCGCCGGGTAAACTCCGACACCGCCAGGAGATAGCGGGCGCGGCGCGCCGCAACCCGGATCGCCCACCGGGTGTACATCCGGTTGACGCGGCGAAACGTCTGCGGAAACAGAAACGCGCTCAGATCATGGATGGTGACCACCGACGGAACCGGGCAAGCGAGCGGCATCACATTGAGGACGCCATGGTACACGTCGGCGTGGGAGACGCGCAGGAGCGCCGGCGCCAGCAATTGTTCCCACGGAATGCGAACGCGCGGATTGATTGTCGGCAAACGACTCGACCGGACGCGGAAGTTGGGCGGCAACCCAAGCGCTGCGCTGTCGAGACCGCGCGTGGTATATACCGTGTACCGGTTTTGCCGGTCGATCTCCCCCAGGTGAATGAGCAGCGCCTCGACGTAGTTCGACACCCCGGCGCGCCGGAAGGAGCGCGTATGGGCAAGAAGATGCGCATTGATAGCAACGTGCATGCGCGATTCGTTTATAATAGGTTATGGCAGTGCAGCATACGTTGGCAAAGGGATCGCGCCCCAATGCTCACGCGGCCAGTACGAAATCCATGCCTGTCCAATAATCCGATCCAGCGGCAGATCGTCCCATTCACGCGAGTCGCTGCTATTGGTGCGGTTATCTCCCATGACGAAGACCGTCCCTGGATCGACCACCACCGGAGCACGGGCGCATGGATCTTCGAAGCGGCAGGTGGTTGTGATGCCCTGAAGGTATGGTTCATCGAGCAAAATGCCATTGATGTACACGCGGCCATCTCGAATTTCGACCGTTTCGCCTGGCAAGGCAATGACGCGCTTGATATAATCTTTGCTCATGTCGCGCGGATACTCGAACACCACCACATCGCCTCGGCGCGGGGTGCGAAAGGGATAGACCACGCGCGGCGGCAGATCGGCATTACCGGGCAGCAGGCGCAGCGGCGCATTCAGATCGAAGTGGAAGAAGATCAGTTTATTGACCAGAATGTACTGCCCGCTGTGCAGATTTGGCTCCATGCTCTGGCCCTCGATCTTAAAATTCTGGATCGCACCGCGCACAATCAAAAAGACCAGTAGAATAAAGATGGCGGTTTCCAGCATCTCCCGCACAATGCTGCGGACTGCCAGCGCCGGGGAGGGAGCGACAGCAGGTGTATCGACTGTCTCGACCGGGTGATCGGCGATCGAAGGGCGATCCAGCCCAAGCCGGCGACGCAGTGGTGTTTCGTCCATACGCTCTTTATCGTGTCGGCTGCGCCCGGTTGCCGGGCAACAGACCGGCAGTCAGGATTTATAATGCACCCTATGCCAGCGCAACGCCTTGCGCGGCGTACTCCAGGATTATACCCGATCAGGCACGAGAATGCTAGCAGGTGGGTCCATGCGCTACACCAGTCTTGTTGAAGCGCTCGATGATGAAGCGCTACGCTGCAATGTCTGCCAGTGGCATTGCGAATTGAAGCCGCACCAGAAAGGGCGTTGCAGGGTGCGCGCCCGTGATACGCATGGCATTGCCGTTCACAATGATGGACTCATCAGTGTCGCAACGGTTGGGCCGATCGACGAACATCGATTATGGCACTTTTTTCCAGGCACCCAGGTGCTGACGCTCGGCGGGTGGGGATATGCGTTTCCGGAAGATCAGCATCGCGGGCAATATGGAACAACGCCATCAGACGAACAGCAGCAACGACGGCTTGCCCCAGAGCGCGCCGCGACATTCGCGCTGGATCGTCTCTGCCGGGGTATTGTCTGGAGTTACAGCGACCCATCCGTGGCGCACGAGTATGTGTTCGACCTGCTCCGCACGGCGCGAGCGACCAGCCGATATACCGCACTCGTGACCAGTGGGTTCCTGACGATCGAAGCGCTCGATCAGATCGGGCACTACCTGGATGGGATATGCCTGGAATTGCGCGCCTTCGACGACGCTGCATATCGCCGCCTTGCCGGCGTGGAACGATGGCGCGGCATTCTGGAAGTTGCCGCGCACGCCTTTTATCGCTGGCATTGTCACGTCGAGGTTGTCACCCGCCTGCATCCCGGCGTGAATGACTCGGTTGACCATATTCACGGACTGACCAACTGGATCCGGACAGCGCTCAGTCCATTCACGCCATGGCACGTCATCCCCGGTGATGCCGGCGCAGCGGCCGCAGCGTCGGTCGCGCGCGCCCGCCGGATAGGCGCAGAGGCGGGTTTGACATACGTGTACGGACCAGAACCAGGCCAGGCGACGGTCTGCCCATCGTGTATGTCGGTGGTTATCGAGCGGAGCGGCGGTATTACGCGCGTGACCGGCGTTGATGATGGACGATGTAGGACATGCGGCGCCAATCTTCATTTGCGCACATCAATCTTCAAGCATGCGTAGCATGGCCGTTTGACGGTCGTGGCAGAGCGGGATACAATCGCGTGCAGGAGCGGAGCACAGGAGAGCGACTATGGACAACAGTTCCGGGCAGCAATCGCCCACCACGCGGAGTGACATGCCGGCACAAACAGGTCCCACGTCAGCCGCGCGCCTGATTGTTCGGCGTGATGGGGTGATTGAACGAAGGATGGTACTGGGAGAAGTGGCCATTACCGTCGGACGCGCACTGAGCAACGACCTGGTGTTGGGATACGAAGGAATCTCACGCCGCCACGCCGAGTTTCATCCCTGTCCGGAAGGAGTGATGGTGATGGATGTGGGCAGCGCCAATGGCACTTTCGTCAATGGCCGCCGCCTTGCACCCAATGTGCCGCATCTGCTCACCGACGGGATGTTTTGCATGATCGGACCCTACACGATCACGTATCATGCGCCAGGTTCGCTCTCGCATATCGGCGCCTTGCCGACGGTTCCTCTTCCTGAGGGATCGTGACTACTCATTCGTCCAGTAGACCTCGGCCTCTTCGTCGAAATCGTCTTGATCCCAGATTTCGACATGCTCTTCGGGCGACACGGCGCTATGGACGCGGATCGCCGGGGTGGCGCGCGTTCGGCGCGCCGGAGATTTGCCATGTTCCTCGCGCTTTGTGCGCGTGCGAAACACGATCTTGATTGGCGTGCCGGTAAAGTCGTACCGCTCGCGGATGCGGTTTTCTAAATAGCGCGCATAGCCCCAGTGCACCTGCTCCGCCTGATTGGCAAAGAAGAGAAAGACCGGCGGCGCAACCTGCGGCTGCGTTGCGTAGTAGAGTCGCAGGTGCGCTCCTTTGTGCACCGCAGTTGGCGGATGCTCATAAACGGCGCGCCGCAGCAGCGCATTGAGTTCCGATGTTGGGATGCGGCGCTGCCGGTTCTGCGCAATATCCAGCGCCAGCGGCAACACTTTATCGACGCGCTGACCGGTCTTCGCCGAAATGAACAACAGCGGCGCATACGGCATGAACCTGAACGCATCGCGGACGTGGCGGCTGAATTCGTCGAAGGTGTAGTTGTCCTTCACCACCAGGTCCCATTTATTGACCAGGATCGCAACGCCTTTCAGCGACTCGAGGATCATACCGGCGATATGCGTATCCTGTGCCGTTACGCCTTCGGTCGCATCGATAAGGAGCAACGCGACATCGGCGCGTTCGATGGCGCGTAGCGCGCGCATCACGCTGTACCGCTCAAGGCCGCGTTCGATCTTGCCACGCCGCCGGATGCCGGCGGTGTCGATCAGCAATGCCTTAACGCCATCGATCTCAATCGGCGTATCGATGCTATCGCGCGTGGTGCCGGGAATATCGCTGACAACGCTCCGCTCCTGACCGAGCAGGCGGTTGAGCAGCGACGATTTACCGACGTTCGGGCGCCCCACGATGGCGATCTTGATCGCAGCGTCATCCTCTTCCACTTCGACCACGGGCAGCGCCTCGGTCACCCGGTCGAGCACGTCGCCGACGCCAATGCCGTGGTAGGCGCTCATCGGGATGGGTTCGCCCAGGTTCAGCGCATAGAATTCGACTGCATCCATTGCCCGTTCGCGGTTGTCGGATTTATTGGCGGCAAGCACCACCGGCTTATCAGTGCGGCGCAGCACCTCGGCGACGGCGGCGTCGGCAGCGGTCAAACCTTCGCGGCTGTCGACGATGAAGATGATGACATCCGCTTCGGCGATTGCCAGTTCCGCCTGTTCGCGCACCCGGCGCGCAATTTCCAGTTGCGGCGTGCCCGGCGTCAGGTCGTCTTCGTCGAGCAGCAGACCGGCGGTGTCGACCACGGTAAACACCTGGCCATTCCATTCCGTATCGCCGTAGAGCCGGTCGCGGGTCGTGCCGGGAATATCTTCCACAATCGAGCGGCGCTCACCGATCAACCGGTTGAACAGGGTCGATTTGCCGACGTTTGGGCGCCCGACAAGAGCAACTATCGGTTTCATGCTGTTCCTTCACCCCCTTTCTATGCCGGTCGCGCGCTCGACCTGCGTTTTGACGAGCGGGTGCCCCTTTGCGCGCGCGCGCGCGAGCGCCTCGACGCAGGCGACATCGAATTCAATGCCCTTCCGCTCAGTAAGATACGCAATCGCGCGCTCTGCACTCCACGATTCTTTGTAGGGCCGGGCGCTAGTCAGCGCATCGAAAACATCGGCGACCGCGACGATCCGCGCAATCCACGAAATCTGGTCGCCCGCGATGCGGTGCGGGTAGCCGTTGCCATCGAGACGCTCGTGGTGCTGGAGCAGTGCTGGCAGCTCGATGCGCAGCAGACGCCTGAGTTCTTCCTGGCTCATAATCTCGTAGCCTTTGGTTGTATGGCTACGCATCTCGATCAGTTCTTCGTCGGTCAGGCGGCCCGGCTTATCGAGAATGGCGTCCGGCACGCCGATCTTCCCAATATCGTGCAACAGGCTGCCGATGCGGACATGGAACGTCTGCTCATCGGACAGCCCCAACTCTTCCGCGATTGCAACTGAAAAATCGGAGACGCGGCGCGAATGGTGCTGATTATTGCGATCGCGCGCATCGACGGCTTCGACGAGCGCCTTGATCATGCCGAGCAACAGGTTCTGCGTATCGGAATACAGCCGCGAGAGTTGCAGCACCGTCGCCGCGAGATTGGCAAACGACTCGAACAGAGTCACATCATCATCGGTAAACGGACCACCGATTTTGTTGAGCGCCTGGGCGCCGCCAATAATACGCGCTGCCACACGACCGCGCTCCGCGCCAAGTTCGATGCTGGGCGCATGGAGCGGCACACACAGGATCGAGCGCGTCACAAAGCCGCTCTGCTGGTCCACCCCCTGGTAATGGCGCACATCGTTGCGCACATCATCCACCCGGACGACCTCGCCGGTCGCCACGACATGCCCGATGATCCCCTGACCAAACGGCATGGTCATACCGGCGACTTTTGCACCGCGCGATCCGGTGGCGACGTGTGAGCGCAACACAGGGTTGGCTTCGTCTTCGTCATCGATTTCCCATACCGATGTCGCCTCACAGTTGAGCAGGTCACGGGCATAGTCCATAATCAGGTTCAACAAATGCTGACGGTCCAGCGTCGTCGTCAGGCGCGCCGCAATATCCGCCAGCGCGCGCTGCCGCCGTTCACGGCGATGGGTCTCCTCGAGCAGGCGCGTCTTATCGATGACGCTCACCATCACATTGCCAAGAATGCGGAGCAGCGCCAGTTCTTCATCGGCATCGATCGCATGGGAAGGCAGATTAAAAACCTGCACCACACCGATCGGTCGTTCCTCGATGATCAGCGGCAGACAGTACATGGTGCGCAAGCGGAGCGACGCCAGTTCGCCGATGCTGCGGTCCCAGCGCGGGTCTTCGGCGACATTGTGGACGAAGATCGGCTCACGCGCGCGCAGCGCCGCGCCTGCCACGCCACGGCTTGCCGGGATGCGCATGCCGAGCAGTTGCTGGCTCGTCACATCACCCTTGACAACATGAAAGACGAGTTCATCACGATCCGGATGGTACAGATAGAGCGTTCCTGCTTCGGCGTGCGCTTCTTCGACAAACAGATCAAGCGTGCGATCAAGCAGCGCAGCAAGGTTAGTCTGCGCCGCCGTCTGCGTGGCGCGCTGAATGACGCTCAGAACACGATGTATCGTCAGGTCGTGATCCACGTAGTCACCTCGCTTGCACCGATAGGCGCCAATCCTCTTTCATCGTTCAACGCTCAACGCCCGCACATACCGCACAATCTCGTCCGGTTCGCCGACAACGGCGACGACCGCGCCACTCTCGGCGCTGATGCGCTCGACGGTGTATTCGTCGATGGTACGCGCGCCGGTATGGTCGAACATCACCCGCGGCAGCAACACCCGTCGCGCGCCGGCGTCCCGAATGACAGGCACGACATCCTGCCCCATCAACAGACCAGAGACGGTCACCGTTTCGCCGAAGAACCGGTTGACGACCGGCAACAGGCGCACCTCCAGGTTAGTAATCCGGTTCAAACGATCAACAACGCGCTGCAGGGTCGGCGCGATCAACGTCCCGCACACGATCGTCAGTTCGGCAGGTTGGGGCAGGCGGGCAGGCAGGCGGCGCTGCGCTTTCGCCCATCCATCGAGGAAATCGCGCGTCATGCCGACGCCATTGGAATACTGCGGCATGCCGTCATAATCGGCGGCAGGCGGCAGATCGCGCCCGCACAGCAGATAGAATTCATCGGAGGCGTACACGATGCCAACGCCATAGCGACGGCGGAACTCCTGCTGATACGCCTCGACCGCGTCGAGAATGCGCGGCGCTTCATCGGAGCGGTAGCAGCGCATTGGTACATCGGCAGCGACAATCTGGCGCGCACAGTACCCGAGATTGGCAACCTGCCCCTCATGCGAACGCACCGCGTCATCCCAACGCGGCTGTCGCTCCCAGGTGGCATCGACCCACTCTGGCGTTTCGTGAATCTGAATGGCTGCTTTGATCGTCTGCGGACGTTTCCCGTCGAAGCGATACTTCGTCAACCCCACCGGCACGACCGCGATGGTCTGCACAATCGGATAGAAAGACGCAAGATCGCGGATGCTCTGGTGAAGCGCGGCGCCGTCGTTGATCTCTGGCAAGGCGACGATCTGCGTGTGGACGGTGATGCCGATGCGACCGAGACGCCGGATTTGTTCGAGGACATCCGGCACGTCCGGTTTCCCCAACAGCACGGCGCGCAATGCGCGATCAGTCGCGTGAACCGAAATATACTGCGGGCTGAGACGCTGCTGCTCGATCCGCTGCCAGTCGTCTTCGGTCAGGTTGGTGAAGGTCACGAAATTGCCGTACAGGAAACCCAGACGGTAATCGTCGTCCTTCAGGTAGAGCGAACGTCGCAACCCCTTCGGCATTTGGGTCAAAAAGCAAAAGGGACATTTATTGTTGCAGGTGCGCAGGCGTTCAAAGAGCGGCTCGACGAACTCGATTCCGAGGTCGTCATCGGCATCCTTTTCGATCTCGTAGACTATCTCTTCATCGCCGCGACGCACCAGCAGTTCGATAGATGCTTCGGCTATCGCAAAGCGATAGTCGATCACATCGCGCAGGCGCAGATCGCCCACTGCAAGGACCACATCTCCCGGTTGCAGTCCAATGTCGGCGGCGATGCTTCCAGGAGCGACCGACGCAATTTCGCCCCCTTCGCCAGTAATACGTTTCAGGTCCGGTTGATATTCCATGAAGACACACGCATTGGCACAACAAAAATGTTGGTGCGGTTTACACCGCACCTACAAGACAGTATACCACATGCGAGCGTATCATGCCGTCGCCGCCTGGACTGAGGGTGCAGTCGTGAATCGACCGGAACTGCCGGATTGCTGCGGTGAACAAAACCGATCCAGCCTGCGCCAGCGGGCGGCGCACCCACAGCCCGCGCCGTCCCCCGCCGGACGCAAGGTGCGTGCCGGTGATGGTGTGACCGGTGTTCACCGCACAGACGCCAAGGCGCGAAGCGAGTGGGCGGGCGGCGCACCCACAGCCCGCGCCGTCCCCCGCCGGGCGTAAGCTGCATGCCGGTGATGGTGTGACCGATGTTCACCGCACAGACGCCAAGGCGCGAAGCGAGTGGGCGGGCGGCGCACCCACAGCCCGCGCCGTCCCCCGCCGGGCGTCGGGCGCTCTCACGCCATCTTCCGCACCCGCGGGTACGCGGGCGTCCACATGGTCGCTGCGATACGCGCCGCCTGTTCGTCGGCGCTGAGCGGTTCCGCCAACCCGGAGCGCGCCGCTTCGGCAGCCACAGCCTGCGCCACAGCGGGCGAGACCGTGCGCACCGCAGGGAGCGGCGGATAGAGCGATGCCGTCGGGTCCTGGCGCGCTGGCGAGAAGGCGCTCAATGCGCGCGCCGCCGCCACGAACATGGCGTCAGTTACGCGCCGGGCGTTCACTGCCAGAACGCCCAGCCCAACGCCAGGGAAGATGAAAACATTGTTGCACTGCCCGATAGCATACGTCTGTCCATTGTAGACAACCGGCTCGAAGGGGCTGCCGGTGGCGACCAGCGCCCGCCCCTCCGTCCAGGCGATCAGGTCGGCAGGAACCGCTTCGCTCTTCGAGGTCGGATTGGAGAGAGGGAAGATCACCGGTCGCTCGACATGCCGCGCCATTTCGCGCACCGTGCGCTCGTCGAACGCGCCCGGCTGCGCCGAGGTGCCGATCAGACAGGTGGGATGCACGTTTGCCACTACTTCGTGCAGGGTGAACGCTCCGCTTCCTTCGCGCGTCCATTCCTCCAGCATCTCATACGGCTGCGCATAGATCATCTTCGCCTCTTCGAGACCGGCGCGCCGGGTATGCACCAGATCGCGGCTGTCGATCAACCAGATCGACCGGCGCGCCTGCTCCAGTGGAATGCCCGCCTCGACCATCACCGCGACGATCTGATCGGCAATGCCGGTCGCCGCCGACCCCGCGCCCAGCATGACAATCCGCTGTTCCGCCAGCGGCACGCCGGAGATCTCGACGGCTGCCAGCCATCCTGCCAGCGTGACCGCGCCGGTGCCCTGGATGTCGTCGTTGAAACTGAGAATCCGGTCGCGGTACCGGTCGAGAATGCGGCGCGCATTGTCTTTGGCAAAATCCTCCCATTGCAGCAGCACATTCGGGAACACCTTCTCGACCGCCGTGACGAACTGTTCGATGAATTCGTCGTACTCCTCGCCGCGCACCCGCTCGTGGCGCCAACCCAGGTAGAGCGGGTCATCGAGCAGCGCCGGGTTGTTCGTGCCGACATCGAGGACAATCGGCAACGTCGTCGCCGGGTGGATGCCGGCGCAGAGGGTGTAGAGCGTCAGTTTGCCGATCGGAATGCCCATGCCGCCGATGCCCTGATCGCCAAGCCCCAGAATGCGTTCGCCGTCGGTGACGACGATGGCGCGCGTGTGTTCCCCCAGGGGCCAGGCGCGCAGCATCGCCTCGATCTGATCGCGGTGCGGATAGTCGATGAACAAGCCGCGCGGCCGGTGGAACAGGTGGCTGTAACGCTGGCAGGCGACGCCGACCTCCGGCGTGTAGACAATCGGCATCATCTCGGTAATATGTTCGAGCAGCAGCCGGTAGAAGAGCGTCTCGTTCCGGTCCTGCAAGTCGGTCAGGTAGAGGTAGCGGTCGAGATTATCCTTGCGCTGCTGGTAGTTGCGGTAGACGCGCGCCAGTTGTTCCTCAATCGTCGACACGTGATAGGGCGGCAACCCCAACAGACCCAGTTCTTCGCGCTCTTCGGCGCTCCAGGCGCTGCCTTTGTTGATCACCGGCTGTTGAGCGCCTCGTGACGGGTACGGTCGGTCTCCAGCGTCGCTCCCCCATCAGCGAACCGGATGCGGATCATAATGAACCTCCTGAAAACAGGACGACGGCGCGCGTTGCGCCGTCGCTTCGCACTGACGTTGCTGTGGGTTATCATACGCCAGGAACATGGCAGCGATAGTGAAGGGATGCAACCAGCACAATGGCGTTTCCTCTACAGGTGCGCCGGTTGCTGTTCCTCTTCGAGCGCCAGGGTGCGCCGCAGTTCGACGATCTGATCCCGCAGAGCGGCAGCCTTCTCGAATGCCAGGTCCTTTGCCGCCTGCTTCATCTGCTTCTCCAGTTCCTTGATCAGTTTGACGATCTCGTCCTTTGGAATCGGCAATTCTTCCACTGCCGCAGCAGCCCGGTAGACCCCGCGCTCCTCGGCGACTTTACGCACCCGGTCGGTCAGGTCGCGCACGGCTTTCGAGATGCCCACCGGGGTGATGTGGTGTTCGCGGTTGTACGCTTCCTGAATCGCGCGTCGGCGGTTGGTTTCGTCAATCGCAAACTGCATCGATGGCGTGATTGTGTCGGCATACATAATGACCGCGCCTTCAATGTGCCGCGCGGCGCGCCCGATGATCTGAATGAGCGATGACCCGCTGCGCAGATACCCTTCCTTATCGGCGTCGAGAATGGCAACCAGCGACACCTCCGGCAAATCGAGACCTTCACGCAACAGGTTGATGCCGACCACCACATCATACACGCCGAGCCGCAGATCGCGCAGGATTTCGATCCGTTCGAGCGTCTCGATGTCGGAGTGCAGATAACTGGTGCGGATGCCCATCTCCTTCAGGTAATCCGCCAGGTCCTCCGCCATACGCTTGGTCAGCGTTGTCACCAGCGCGCGCTGGCCCTTCTGCACCCGCCGCTTGATCTCGCCCACCAGGTCATCAATCTGCCCTCTAGTCGGGCGCACCTCGACGGTCGGGTCGAGCAGACCGGTCGGACGGATGATCTGCTCGACGATCTGCTGCGAATGTTCGTACTCGTAAGGACCCGGCGTCGCCGAAACGTAGATCACCTGGTGGATATGACGCTCGAACTCATCAAATCGCAGCGGTCGGTTGTCGAGCGCAGAGGGCAGGCGAAAACCATACTCGACGAGCGTCTCCTTGCGCGACCGGTCTCCAGCATACATGCCGCGGATCTGCGGCAGGGTGATGTGCGACTCATCGATGAAGAGGATGAAATCATCGGGAAAATAATCCAGCAGCGTCCACGGCGTCTGCCCGGGGGCGCGGCGGTCGAGGTGCCGCGAATAGTTCTCGACGCCAGAGCAGTAACCGACCTCAGAAAGCATTTCGAGATCGTAGTTGGTGCGCTGCTTGAGGCGCGCTGCTTCAAGAAACTTCCCCTGTCGCTCAAGTTCGGCGAGGCGCTCTATCAGTTCCTCCTGAATGTCGGTGATCGCCAGTTTGAGCGTTTCGGCGGTCGTAATGAAGTGCTTCGCCGGATAAATATCCACCGCAGTGCGCTCGATCAGCACCTCGCCGGTCAGGGGATCGAACTCGGTGATGCGCTCGACATCGTCGCCCCAAAACTCGACACGGATGGCAATCTCTTGATTGGCGGGGAAGATGTCCAGGGTATCGCCGCGCACCCGGAACGTGCCGCGGTGAAAGTCCATATCGTTACGCTCGAATTGCAGGTCGAGCAACTGACGCAACAGTTTATCGCGGTTGCGCACCTCGCCGACACGGATAGGGATGACGACCTGCCCATACTCGTGGGGCGAACCGAGACCGTAGATCGCCGACACCGACGCCACGATCAAAACATCGCGCCGGGTAAAGAGCGCCTGTGTCGCCGCATGACGCAGGCGGTCGATCTCCTCGTTGATCTCGGCTTCCTTTTCAATGTACAGGTCTTTGCTCGGCACATACGCTTCAGGGGTGTACATGTCGTAGTACGAAATGAACATCTCCACTGCCGCATCGGGCAGCAATTCGCGGAACTCGGCGTACAACTGGCTGACGAGCGTCTTGTTGTGCGCCATCACCAGCGCCGGTCGCTCCAGTTGGCTGAAGACGTGCGCCATGGTGAGCGTCTTGCCGGTGCCGGTGGCGCCGAGCAGCGTCTGATGTTTATATCCTGCGCGAATGCCTTCAACCAGTTGCGCAATCGCCTTCGGCTGATCGCCAGCCGGCTGAAAGGGCGCTTCAATGCGAAACGACATGTCTCTCAACCCTCCTCTGTACACCACTGCGACTCGTACATTATATCCTATGACTCTTCTGCGAGCTGCTGCCCGCGCCCTCGGCGTCGGGCAGCAGAGACCACACCACCCCCTTCCCCTCCTCTTGCCCCACACCTGCCTTCCCCCCCCGCATGCAGGAGGGTGAGGGAAGGGAAGCAGCGCCTCCCCCTCTCCCCTCGTGGGAGAAGGGGGCACGGGGGGTGAGGGGGTCCCTCTCCCCTCGTGGGAGCGGGAGGCACGGGGGGTGAGGGGGTCCCTCTCCCCTGGCGGGAGCGGGAGGCAGGGGGGTGAGGGAGTCCCTCTCCCCTGGCGGGAGCGGGAGGCAGGGGGGATGAGGG
>NZ_JBYNRX010000020.1:0-17924 GCF_057785375.1 Roseiflexus sp. | reverse complement strand
CCGCGACCGCGGCTACTACCGTCCGGCGGTCATTCAGGTGCAGGTGTTCGAAGAGACGACGTTGCCAATCAATAACGTCTATGCTTCGGGCGATGCGACTGTGCCAGGCGCAACGGTGACGCTGACGCCGAATGTGACCCTTGGCGGTCCATTCGGGCCTGATGCGACCGGCATCATCAGCTACACCGTCGCGCCGACAACGACGGCATACACGGTGGGGGTGACGCCGCCGGCAGGATACGTTGCGTCGCCGGGGAACACCGGCACAGCAACGTATCCTGCGCCGCTGACGAGCGGGCAAACCATTACACCGCTTCCGTTTGGCTACTATCGCAGCGGCGTCATCAGCGGCACGGTCTGGTTCGACACCAACAGCAATGGTCTGTTCGACAGCGGCGAGCCGACCATGGCAGGCGTGACCTTGACGCTCTTCCTCGATCCTGATACAACCGTCAATGGCAATGAAACGTCGATTGGCGCATTCACAACCGGCGACAATGGCATCTACCAGTTCGCCAACATCACGCCGACCGGCGTGTTGACGACTGGAACGCTCTATCGCGTCCAATTTGCGCTGCCTGCCGGCTACACCTTCACCACGCAGGGCGCACCCATCACGACGGACAACAATAGTGATGCGAACCCGGCAGATGGCTACACCGAACGTTTCAGCGTCGGATCGAACGACACAGTGACCTACGTCGATGCCGGTGCGGTCGGCAACCTGTCGCTGAGCGGCACAACGTGGGAAGACCTCGATGCCGACGGCGCATTCGATGTCGGCGAACCTGGTCTGGCGGGAGTTACGCTGACGCTGACCGTCACGACCTCGATTAACTCGACGAACCCTGCCGTAACATACACAGTAACGAGTGGTGCGGGTTCGCCGAACTTCACATTCAACCAGTTGCCCGCAGGCAACTACCAGCTCAGCGTCACCGGCAGACCGCTCGGCTACCTCCTCTCAACGACCGGAACCCTGAGCGGAACGCTGCCAGCGACTAATCAGAACTTTGGTCTGTACCGCACTGCGGCGGTTGGTGATCGGGTCTGGCTCGATGTGAACGGCAACGGCACATACGAAGCCGGGGTTGACGCCGGTCTGCCGGGAATTACCGTCCGGCTGCGCGACGCAACGACTGACACGGTTATCTCGACGACCACAACGCTGGCAAGTGGCGATGTCGGGCTCTACGGCTTTGAGAATATCACGCCGGGGTCATATGTAGTCGAGTTCGTTGCGCCGACCGGCTTTCAGACGGTCAACGACGGCGCGGGGTCGTTGAGCGTCGATAATGACAACGACGCGCAGAGCAACGGGCGCACGGCATCCTTCACCCTGGCGAGCAGCCAGATTTCCACGACCGTCGATGCCGGGTTGATCGGCAGCGGGTCGATCTCCGGCATTGCCTGGGTGGACGAGAACTTCAACGATGTGCGCGATCCTGGTGAGACGCAGCGCATTGCGGGGGTGACAGTCACGCTGACGCTGACGCCGACCAGCCTGGCGACGCCGCTGACGTTCAGCGCGGTCACGGCAGCAAACGGCAGCTACGCCTTCACCGGACTGCCGGAAGGGACGTTCGTGCTGACATTCACCAAACCGGCAGGGTACTTCGACATTGCCACGCGCGCCGGCAGCGACCCGGCGATCGACAGCGATGCACCGGTTGCAACCGGAACGTTGAACCCTGGTCAGTCGATCAGCACGCTGGATGCCGGGTACCGGACGCAAACCCGCGTCTTCCTGCCGCTGATCGCAGTGCCGGTGACGCTGCCGGACCTGGTGGTCGAGGAGTTCACGGTGACACCTGCCAAGACCAGTTACGCAGCGGGTGAGCCGGTGCTGATCACGGTGAAGGTGAAGAATGTCGGTGGCTCGCCAACGACAATCGGGTTCTGGGTGGACCTGTACATCAACCCGTCCACGCTGCCGACGGCGCCGAATATGCGCTGGAACGACGTCTGCGGCATCTCGCCGTGCTACGGCATCGCCTGGTACGTCAACGAGTCGCTGGCGCCGGGGCAGAGTATTACCCTGACATCAGCGCCCGGTCAATTCGCGGGACCGCAGTCAATCTGGCCTGGTTCATTCACCGCCGGCACGAACGTGCTGTACGTCTATGTCGATAGTTACAACCCGCCAGTGCCAACAGGCGCAGTTGTTGAGAGCAACGAGACCAACAACCGCGCCCAGATCACCGGGTTCATCGTCAGCGGCGCGTCCTTGAGCAACGACGCCACGCCAGGAGCGCCATCCGGCGTTCCCGGTGCGCCGATTGCACTGCCGCCGCGCCAATTGCCCGAACCTGTCGTTGACCGGTAGGGGCGACGCACCGCGTCGCCCCCGAGGACGCGCCGCGTCACTCATCGGTGCGGCGCGTTGCCATCGATGCACCAGAACCATGTTCATTGGGAGGAGAACCATGCGTCATCACCATCTGGCACCATCACTCCTGATCTGCGGCATCCTGTTGCTGATGTTTGGGGTCGGAACACTGCTGCCGGGCGCGGCGCTTGCACAGCAAGACTCCGTGCCCGCTCCTTCGCCGCGACCTCCAATCGAGTTCACCGAACAGAGCAGCGGCGGCAGAGGCGAATCGTCATCGCCGAATCGTTCGACGATCCCTGGCCACATTGGCGGCACCGTCATTGATGTCGTCAGTAACGCCCCGGTTCCCAGCATGCCCGTCCGAGTCGGCGATAATGTCGTTACAACCGATCAGAATGGCAACTACGGCGTCTGGGTATCGCCGGGAACCTATCTGGTCAATGTGGCGCCGGCGCCAGAGCAGGGCGCCGTCGTCGATGGACCGGCAACGGTTGTCGTTGAGCCGGAAACGTCGGTCATTCAGCACCTGCGGGTAGCATTGCCTGTGCCTGACGTTAAAGCGGCCGAACCAGCACCGGCGGTCGAGGAAGTTCCGGTCGAAGCGCCGCGTCGTCTGCCGCGCACCAATGATGTCGCCGATATGACCTGGTTGTGGGTGTCATTTGGTATACTGTTGATAGGCGCTGGTATCGTTTTGGGCATGCTGCCGGCCGGCAGGCGCGCCCTGGCGACGAGCGCAGCAGGTATCGCGCACCTGAGCAATCAGGCGCTGCTCCAGAAATTGTTGTCCGAACGACCGGCAACTCGTTCAGCGCAGGATGACGCACTGCTCAGGGAACTTCTCGAATCGCAGGAATGACGCCATCCTTTCAGACGACGCGCATCGGGCGGTTGCGCCGGGTTCATCGTCTGGTGCGCGCCAATCTGTACGATTTCCAGTTACTCCTCCGCGAGTCGTGGTTGGTTCTGGTTGCATTTGTTTTTCTCGCAGGCATTACCTCGACCTACCTTGCCTTTTTCTACCCTGAACCGGGCGGGTCCTCCCGCCCGCAAGGACTGCCCGAAGCGCTCTATGAGACGCTCACCTTGATGACGCTCCAGAGCGATCTGGATTTTCCGCGCGGCGATCTGATCGGTGAACTGATCTTCTTCCTCACGCCGCTGCTTGGTCTGGCGCTCATCTTCCAGAGCGTCCTGAACTTCGGGCGCCTGCTGCTCGACAAAGGGAGCCGCCGTGAAGCCTGGCAGGTGGCGCTGGCTTCAACATACCGCGACCATATCATCGTCTGCGGGTTGGGGCGTGTCGGGTTGCGCATTGTGACGCAGTTGCACGCCGCTGGCTATGAAACAGTCGTCGTCGAACGCGACTGGAACAGCGAATTCGTGTCGCGCGTGCTCAACCTTGGCGTCCCCGTTGTTTTAGGGGATGCGCGCGAAGCGACCATTCTGCGGCAGGCAGGAATTATGCAGGCGCGCGCAGTTGTTGCTGCGATCAACGACGACCTGTTGAATGTCGAAATTGCGCTGGGGGCGCGAGGGGTTCGTCCAGATGTGCGCGTGGTGCTGCGTGTGTTCAATGAAGAACTTGATCGCAACCTCGAACGCGCGCTTGGACCCAACAGCGCCTTCAGCGCCTCGGCGATCGCCGCGCCAACCTGCGCTGCGGCGGCAGTCAGCCGCGAGATAGACTACGCCCTGAAAGTCGGAGATATTCAATTGGGGGTTGCACAGATTGTGGTCCAGAAGGACAGCCAGATTTCCGGGTTTATCCGCGCGGTTGAGGAGATGACCCATGTGCGCGTCCTGGGTCATATCAGTCAGGAAGGACGGTATATGCACTATCAGGCGCTCAGTCATTTGAGCGCCGGTGACCGGATTACCGTCATCGGGACGCTCGAACGTATCGAAGATATGCGCCAGCGCAACATTCCGCTGAGCAAGCTGGCATTTCTCTCCCCCGAACGACCTGCGCGACCGACCGAGCGGTATAACACAGTCATTGTCTGCGGTCTGGGGAAGATCGGGTTTCGGGTCGTCAAACAATTGCACAGCCTGAATCAGCGCCCACGGATTGTCGTCGTGCGTCTGGGAAACGTCGATCGCCCGGAATTCGTGCAACATATCCAGCAACTCGACGGTGTGGTCGATATTATCGGCGACGCGCGCAGCCTCGAGGTCCTGTGCCGCGCCGGTCTCGACGAGGCGTACTCTGTCGCGGCGTTGACCTCCGATGACCTGCAGAATGTGCAGATTGCGCTGGCAGCGCGACGGTATCGCCCGGATGTGCATATCGTGCTGCGCACGTTCAGCGACGCGCTGGCGGATCGACTGGCGGAGATGTTTGGCATTCACACAACCTACAGCACCTCGGCGCTGGCAGGTCCGACGCTGGCGGCGGCGGCGCTGGCGGGCGATATCAGACAGGCGTTTTTTGTCGGTGGTCGCATTTTTGCAACCGATGAATTACATTTGTCGGCTGCACACCCCTTGAGCAACATGCGAGTCGATGATCTGCGGGAGCGCTACACCGCCCTTGTGCTCGAATTACGCCGCGGCAGTCACTCTATTTTGCTTCCCGATCTTGATCTGCGTCTTCAGGAAGGCGATCAGGCCACCCTGCTGGCGCCGATCGAAATGATTCAGCACTTCAGGTTAGAGGCGCAGTGGCGCTTGAAACGGTGAGGCTGGCAGATTAGGGGTTAGGGGTTGCCTGCCGCCTGCCGCCTTTCGACCTTCAAACTGAGACTTTCAAGCCTGATGATGCACCACAGAAGCACAGAGGCCGCCGAGAGGAACTTGTTTCCGCCTTCCACCGTCCCCCGTTCCACGTTCCACGTTCAACGCCCACTTTCACCTTCAACCTTCCCACCTTCAACCTTCTCGCCTCGCGCCCCTCGCCTCGCGCCTCGTGCCTCGTATCTTGTGTCTCGCGCCGCGCGCCTTCGACAACCCTTATTCCCGCCGCAGGCGCTGCATCATACGCGCATAGAAGGTGCTCTGCGGATAGACACGCGCGAAGGTGCAACAACGCTGGGAACGCCGGACAATGACGCGATCCCCTTCGTGCAGAGCGATATGATCGTGTCCGTCTGCGGAGAAGCCTGCCGGGTGACGGCTCTGGAGCGTCAGCGTGACCACGGCGTCCTCGTGCAACACCAGCGACGGAACATTCGTCAGGTGCGCAGCCACCGGCACCAGCACCAGGGCTGTCGAGCGCGGATCGATGATTGGACCGCCAGCCGCCAGCGCATATGCCGTCGACCCGGTGGCGCTGGCGACGATCACCCCGTCGGCGTGATAGGTCGTCAGGCGCGCATCATAGATCTCGACATCGACGAACACGGTGCGGTTGATGTCGCCACGCGCCACAATAATTTCATTGAGCGCCAGGATCGGCGAGACCGTAATGCCATCGGCGCGCTGCACCGTCGCCTCGACCAGCGCGCGTGAGTCGAGCCAGAAACGACCCGCCAGCATATCCTCGAGTCCCTGGTAAAGGGTGGATGGCTCCAGTTCCGCCATGAAATTGAGCCGCCCCAGCGCGACCGGCAGCACCGGGACATTGCTGGGAATGGCAAGGCGTGCGGCGCGTAGCACGGTGCCATCACCCCCCAACGCAAGCACCAGGTCAGTATGATCGACCGCGTGCTGCGCGCGCCCCTCGTGCGATACGCCGCGCCAGACCTGAATGGAACGCGCGGTGAGCCATTCGACGACTTCGCCGGAAATGTGCAGCGACTCTTCGGAATAAGGGTTGAAGATGATCGCAATACGCTTGATCGGTTTCACGCAGCATACTCCTGTGCCGCAGCAACAATCACATCCGCGACCTGAACAATACTGACAAGATGGGCAAATCGGGAAGCAGCCGGTCCAGTGACCAGCAGCGGTACAGGATTGCGCGTATGCGTCGGTGACGACAGGCTTTCGATGTTGCCATGGTCACTGGTGAGCACCAGTGTATCCCCCGGACGCATGGCTTCCAGCGCGCCCCTGATCATGCCATCAACTCGTTCCATCGCCATATGGATCTGTTCTCTCGTCGAGGGAGGCGGTCGATCCGGGGCGGCAAGGTGCGCCAGGCGTCCATGACCGGCGAGGTCGGTCAGAAACGTCTCAAAGAATACCAGATCATACCGGGCTGTCAGGCGCGCCAGACGCTCGCCGGCGGTATGTGCGGCAATCACAGGCACATCGCTGCCGTTGGCGGAACGAATCATCTCACCGGTGATATCCCATGTCAGCGCGCTGCCGGTGTGCACGTCGTAATCGCTGCGAAAACGCACTCCTGCGCCTTCGGCGGCGATGACGCTGGCCGAACGTCGAAGCCTGCGTGCTGCCAGCGCTTCCCAGTACCACACACCGAACGCATTGGCGAATGCCACGCGCCTGCCCGTCTCAGTGAGGCGGCGAAAGATGCTGCGCTCAACCAGCATCGTTCGCAACGCCACAGGTGGAAAGTGCGGCTGATGACGCCCGTGAAGCGCAGCAGCGTTGATGCCTGCCAGCAACGCCGTCTGGCCGGTGCCGCTCTGCGGCAGTCCTGCCACTCCCATGGTTGCGTCGAGCGGGTGCAAGAGCGCACGGGAAGAAGCGCCGACGCGCTCAATGGTTAGCGCGCCGTTGAGCAGGGCGTTGATCGTGGGTGTCGGCGCATCCGAAAGCGGATTGTCATGCCCGGATGGCGCCAGCCCGACGCCATCGATAAATAGAAATAGAACACTCACAACACAACGTCGAGGCAAGAGAATATTGGCGCAGGCAGTATAGAGCAACCTGATGCTCTGTGCAAACTTGACAGCCACGCTGCTGCCGTGTATACTTCGCTTCTCATAAATGAACAATCCGCACAGGCTCACCTCCCATACCTCAACCGGATCAGCCGGACATTCAGGAGCAGGCCAGAGCGGAGCCTTCGTAGGCGCCGTCCAGGACAACGCCAGCGTGTGGCAACATATGTCGCGTATTGTTTGCGACGATGTCTGTGTATGCCCGGAAGCGCCTTCCGCCCTGACGAAGGCAACGTTATTGGCGCCATTGTGCACAGGCGGGCAATGGCTGATTGACTATGGTCTGGAGGTCACTGCATGAGGGCAGTCCCCAACGATGCCGTCCAGGAAACAGAGGATTTCGATTGGACGCAGATGCTCGACGACTACGACTATGCGCGCCCGCAACGCGGCGAGGTGCGCGAGGGCGTGGTGATGAAGATCGAAGACAGTGGTATTCTGGTCTCGATTGGCACCAAGCGCGAAGGGATTATTCCAATCGCCGACGTGCGCGCGATCGGGGATGAGGTGTTGAACAACCTGAAAGTGGGCAATCCGATCCAGGTGTACGTTCAAGACCCGGAAAATCGCCAGGGCGATCTGGTATTGTCGCTGACGATGGTGCAGGTGGCGCGCGATTGGGAGGAGGCGGCTCGCCTGAGCGCTGAGGGCGGCATTGTGCAGGGCCAGGTCATTGGCTACAACAAGGGCGGCTTGCTGGTGCAGTTCAATCGCATTCGCGGGTTTGTGCCGGCGTCACAGGTTGCCCAACTCCACGGGCGCACCGCCGCCGAGGAACGGCAGCAGGCACTGCAGCGCATGGTTGGTCAGACCATCCCGCTGAAGGTGATCGAGGTGGATCGTGATCGCAATCGGCTGGTGCTGTCGGAGCGCAGCGCAACGCAGGAGTGGCGTAAGGCGCAGAAGCAGCGTCTGCTCACGGAACTTCAGCCGGGTGATGTTTTGACCGGGCGGGTCAATCAATTGACCAACTTCGGCGCGTTTATCGACCTGGGCGGCGCCGATGGCCTGGCGCATATCTCGGAATTGTCGTGGCAGCGCGTCAACCATCCCCGCGAGGTGCTGTCGCCAGGGCAGGAGGTGCAGGTTATGGTCGTGGAGATCGATGCCGAACGCGAACGCATCGGTCTCAGTCTGCGTCGTTTGCAACCCAATCCCTGGGATACGATTGACCAGCGCTACTCCCTTGGGCAACTGGTGAGCGGTCCGGTGACGAATGTTGCTCCATTTGGCGCATTTGTGCAGATTGAAGAGGCGGTCGAAGGGCTGATCCATGCCAGCGAACTCGATGCCGATCCACAGGCGCAGCCGCGTGATCTGCTCCAGCCCGGGCAGATTATTACTGCCCGGATTATCAGCCTCGATAAGCAGCGCCAGCGCATGGGTCTCAGCCTGCGCCGCACCGGCGCCGATGAAACGTCACCGGTGGAGACGCCGGTTGAGACGACGCCGTCGGAGGAGATGCCTGTCGAAGGGTAAAAAGGTGTAGGGGCCGTAGGGGCAGGTCTCAGGTAGGGACCATAGGGGGCAGGTCTCAGACCTGCGCCCTACGGCCGTGACGGTCACGTCCACCTACGCCGGCTTGACAGGATGCCCGCCAAAACCTTTGCGCAATGCGGCCAGCACTTTTGCGGCGAACGACTCTGGCTTTCGTGAGTGAAAACGCTCGAAGAGCGAAAGCGTGATCACCGGCGCGGGAACATCGAGTTCGATCGCGGTCTGGATGGTCCAGCGCCCTTCGCCGCTGTCTTCCACATATCCCTGGATGCTCTCGAGGTGCGGGTCCTGCCGAAACGCTTCCTCCGCCAGCTCCAGCAACCACGACCGCACAACGCTTCCATGGTTCCAAACGGCGGCGATCTTGTGGAGGTCGAGGTTGAATTCGGTCTTGGAACGCATGATTTCGAATCCCTCGGCGTAAGCCTGCATCATGCCGTACTCGACGCCGTTGTGCACCATTTTGACAAAATGGCCGCTGCCGACCGGTCCACAGTGGAGGTACCCGTCTTCCGGCGCCAGGGTGCGGAATGCCGGTTCGAGCCGGGCAACGACATCGGCATCGCCGCCGACCATCAGGCAGTAGCCGAGTTCCAATCCCCAGATGCCGCCCGACGTTCCCTGATCGACATAATGGATGCCGCGCGCTGCGAGTTCCCTGGCGCGACGCAGATCGTCTTTGTACATGGTATTGCCGGCGTCCACGATCGTATCGCCTGGCGCCATGAGGTTCACCAGTGCAGTAATCGCGCGTTCCGTCACCTCGCCGGCCGGCAGCATAACCCACACTGCACGCGGCGGCGCAAGCGCAGCGATCAGTTCTTCCATGGTGTATGCCGGGGTCGCCCCGGCAGCCGCGAGATCGTCGATTGGTTCGCGGCTGCGGTTGTGAACCACAACGCGATGACCGCCGCGCAACCACCGGCGTGCCATATTTGCACCCATGCGCCCAAGACCGGTGATACCGATATCCATGCTCGTTCTCCCCAGGATTTGTCGAAACCATCGAAAGCCATCCATCATACGCGACCGCAGGCGACGTGGTAAGAAGGCCGCTGACCTCTCGCCTCTGACCTCTCGCCGCTGACCTGTCCATCATACGCGACCGCAGGCGACGTGGTAAGAAGGCCGCTGACCTGTCCATCATACGCGACCGCAGGCGACGTGGTAAGAAGGCCGCTGACCTCTCGCCTCTGACCTCTCGCCTCTGACCTGTCCATCATACGCGACCGCAGGCGACGTGGCAAGAAGGGACGCGGGTATGGTATAGTACCTGCGTATCATCACATCGCAGAAAGGGTTATTGGGTTGACGACTGCGATCCCCGATCCGTATGCCGACCTGGTCGAGCGAATGGCGGCTGCCGATGCCGATCTGCGCGCAGCATTGCGGGGGCATGGTCTGGCGTGGGAGGAATATCCCGATCTCACGGATGCTGCCCGTGAGCGTGGTATGGCAGCAGCGCTCGCCTACCCAATGCAGGGGGTGTTGAAGTACCACGGCTTGAGCGATTGGGAACGTCGTATTGCCTTTCTGCCCAGTGTGTCGCTGTGTAACGACGCCGGGCATACGCTGACGCTGGTCGAGTTCGATCCCAACCTGACGGCTGATTGTGCAACGATCAACGGTCAGCCTGTCCATGGGCGTGAACTCGAGCGGGTGTGCCAGAGCCTCGACGCAATCCGCGCCGCCTCCGGCGCGACCGTGCGTGCCCGTGTCACGTCGCGTAATGTCACACGCGGGACACGCATGGGGAAGGGGCTTGGATCGAGTGCTGCGGCATCCGCAGCGCTGGCGCTGGCGGCGATTGCGGCGCTGTACGGCGCTGAAGCGGCTGCCAATCGGCGCCTGGTCAGTTGCATGGCGCGCTTGCTCGCGGGTTCCGGGTGCCGCAGCGCAGCCGGCGGGTGTTCCATCTGGTTCTCGTACCCCGGAATTGCGCACGAAGACAGCTTTGCCGTCCGTCTCGACGATGCCGGTCAGCTTGATGATGTTCGCCTGATCACCGTGCCGATCGACTCGCGTATCGGGTTGAAGACCGAACAGGCGCACCTGGACGCACCTGGAAGCGCGCTGTTTCGCTGCTGGATGTTGAGTCGCCGCGACGAAGCGCTGGCGTGTATCGCCGCCGCGCGCGCCGGAGACTGGCGCACGTTGGGACAATGGGCGGAGCTGGATAGTATGCGGTTGCACGGCGTCACCATGTCGGGAAGCCTCGAAAACAAATTGATTGGGTGGGAACCGGAGAATATTGCGCTGTTTCGTATGTGTAACGACCTGCGCTCATCGGGTGTGCCCGTCTACTGCTCGACTGACACCGGTCCCACAGCGGTGTTCATCACACACCGCGACTACGAAGATGCTGTGGTTGCCGCGATTGAAGGGCTTGGTCTCGATCTGGAGGCGGTTCGCGGTCGCATCGCCGGACCGGCGCGCCTCGTCGATGTCGCCTGGGCGCAAGGGGAGTTGAACGTGGGTGGGATGAAGAACGTCCCCGACCCTTGAGGTCACTGCCGAAGATCGCTGTCTGACGTAGAACCTTGCGAGCGGAACGCTTCTTGCGTTCTGCTGGAGCGTATCCTGACCTCAAGGGTCTTGAGGGAAGGTGAAGGGTTGGTGTCGCGGACCGCAGTCCGCCTGGTGGCGGCTGAAGCTGCGGGCTACGGTTGCCAGGCCCGCCTGCGCGGGCTGCACCGGGTGATACCGGATTATGTTCTCAGAAACCATTATTGTCCAAATGACCGCGCATTAGTATCAGTTCTTGATTCTCAGTTCCTGGTTCTCATGGAGCGGTCTGTTATGTTCATGCGTCTTCTGCTCATCGTCATGGTCTGCGTGGGAGCGTCGCTGCCACAGGGTGCATACGCACAACGCGGGGAGCGGTGCTTCGCCGAAACCGGCTACTGCATCAGCGGGCGCATCCGCGAGTTCTGGGAGCAGAACGGCGGTCTGCCCGTGTTTGGCTACCCGATCACGCCATTGCAGACAGAAACGATTGAAGGTCGAACATTGCAGGTGCAGTGGTTCGAACGCGCCCGCCTCGAACTGCACCCGGCGAACCGGCGCCCCTACGATGTGCAACTGGGACGCCTCGGCGCCGAACTGCTGGCGCGCGGCGATCACGGCGGAACGCCGGTGAATGTCACCACTGCGGGTGAGTGTCGCCTGTTTCCGCAGACCGGCATCGGCGCCTGTGGCCCGATCCTGGCGGCATGGCGTTCCGCCGGCTTGCAACTCGACGGAAAGCCAGGAGTGAGTGAGGCGGAAAGCCTGGCGCTCTTCGGCGTTCCGTTGACTGAAGCGCGGTTGGAAATGCTTGCCGACGGCAAAACCTATGTGGTGCAATGGTTCGAGCGAGGACGCTTCGAGGTCCATCCAGAGAATCCGCCGCCTGCGAATATTCTGCTCGGTTTGCTCGGTCGCGAGTACGGCCCAACGGCGCGTGCGCCGGAAGTGGCGCGTACAGAGCAGACCACGGGCGCAGTTCCTGTGCGCATTGTTGCGCGCGAGGCCGGTATGGATGCGCGCATCGTCTCCGTGGGTCTGGATGCACAGGGAATGCCGGTCGTTCCAGACCACGATGTCGGCTGGTACAACCGCAGTGCATTGCCCGGTCAGGGTGAGAATGTGGTGCTGTGGGGGCATGTGCTGCGTTTCAGCCATGCACCACGCATTCCTGCACCGTTTGCGCGTCTGAAGGAATTGCGCCCGGGCGCGCGTATAACCGTGTACGACTCGAATGGGAGCGCCTTCGACTATGTGGTGACGCGCCAGGTGTGGGTGCGCCCGAATGAGGTGGAATGGATGCTGCCGCAGGGGCGTGAACGCCTGACCCTCATTTCGTGCGTCGGCGACAAGGTGATTGTTGGTCGTGAAGTGGTGGATATGAGCCACCGCCTGATCACGATCGCCGAACCAGCACGCTAATGCGCAATCAGATTGTGACCCGGCATCCGCAGTGCAGCTCAGCGGTATAGGTCCATGGATGTGTGATAGGGGGATGTCCATGGCTGAAGTGCTGCACCCAGCGTTCGCACGGTTCGACGATCAGCACATCTTTGACGCCCTGCGATAAATACCAGGGCGAATTGATGCTCAGGTCTTTTTCTGAGAAGCCCGGGCTGACAATCTCGATAACGGCTTCGGGAACGCATTCCCACGACTCGTCGATGTCAGGCGGCTCGACGCAGAAAATGGCAATGTCGGGGCGCCGGTACGATCCATCGGGAAAGATTAGCGATACATCCGACAAATGGTAGCAGCCACATCCATCTGATGCGCCTGATACCGGCGTAATGCTTGCACGAATGCGATCTATTACTTTCTGATGACGTATACTGGGCAGCAAACGCCAGGTTGGCACGCCGCCGGTGATTTCCAGTTTGATGCGCTGCTCGCGCACCAGCATTTCGAGGAAACACCCAATATCGATTGCTGAGGGGACATCGGTCATGGCGGCGCTCTCCCATCTGCTGAAAATTCCTCGATCCACGTTCCCTCAAACGTTGGGGCCAGTCTGAGATCTGCCCGTCACGGCGATCAGGGCATTCCTTACGCCAGCGCTCAATCACCTGTTCGTTCCATAGCATTGCCATTCTCCAGCGCCGTCTGTATGAGCGTTTGTGCAATCGGCAGCGGCTCTGCCTCGCTGCGATTTGCCAGGACAATCGCCGTACACCGGCGCTCCAGGAGACGTATGATCGCGGTGCGGAAACCAATGGTTTCACCGGTGTGATAGGCGGCGCGTTGCCCGGCAATGCGGGTCAGGAACCAGCCGTAGCCATACGAGTCGCCGGACGGTGTGGCGACGTGGGGGGTGAACAACGCCGCACGCCACGGCTCTGAAAGGAGCGCGTCACTGGCAAGCGCCGCGTCCCAGCGCTCGAGATCGATCGTCGAACTGTAGACGCCTCCATCTCCCAGGGTGGCGCTTGTCAGACTCTGGTCGGTGCGAACGAAAGTTCCGTCGCGGAACGAGTAGCCGAAGGCACGGCGTGGAATTGCGTTGCCGTCGCCTTCATAGGCCATCGTGAAGTGCATGCCGGCTGGCAGAAACACCTGCTCGCGCAGAAATGCCGCAAACGGTTGAGCAGCAACCTGCTCGACAATCAGCGCCAGCAGGCAGTAGCCGGTGTTGCTGTAGCGAAACGCCGCGCCCGCTGCGGCATAGCCTGTATCGACGCGCCGCACCAGGGCGAGCACGTCGTGATCATGCAGTTGCGTGGCGGTATCGGGAGGGATCAGGTCTTCATAATCCGGCAGTCCCGACGTATGGGTCAGCAAGTGGTGAACGGTGATCTGTCGCCAGAACGCCGGAGTTGACTCGAAAAAGCGCGCGATCGTGTCGCCGAAGGAAAGCGCACCCTGCGCTGCCAGCCGCACCACGGCAGCGGCGGTGAACTGTTTGGTCAATGATGCCAGGCGGAAATTGGTGGCAATGGTGATCGCCGTGTTGCGTTCCAGGTCCGCTTTGCCGATCGCTCTGGCATACTGCGCATTCCCATCGACGATCAGTAGTACGCTGATGCCCGGCACATGACCATCGAACGGGTGCAGCAGGTTGTCGACCGGATGTGTATCTGGTATCATCATAACGCTCCAGGTTTAGAGAGACTCGGTAGTGTGCCGATGCAGCGTCTTACCCGCGATTTCATGATACCGCTTCACACTATTCCCCGCCAGTGGCGATTACGCCGTCCTTCGCTCCAGGTGATGCGGTGGGCGCTGCTGCTTGTGAGCATCACACTCGCGCTGCTGATCTGGCGGATCGGAGCGCCCCCGGTTGCCGCCATCCTGATCGGTGGAGGCGGGGTGCTGGCTGGCGTGGCGAGCGTGTGGTGGCAATGGGCCACGCGCCAGATTCCTCCCGAACGCCCGACGCTCTTTATCGTGCGCCACCGACAGGTGCGCGCTGTACGTCTCATGCGTTCCGTCGAAGCCGATCTGTCTCGCAACATCGAGGTGGTCGATACGCTTGTCCGCCAGGTGGACGATTTGAACGGATCATGAGGTTCGGGATGAGAGGTTCGGGATGAGAGGTTTGGGGTAAGAGGTTCGGGGTGAGAGGGCAGACGCGTATGGCGCGTCGATCTGCTCAGAGCGCGTCAATACACGCCGTTCAGCGCTACTACGAACGGAACACCCTCCTGTTTCGCGCATTGGGGATGGGGAAGCGGCTGTATGCCGTGCATCGCGCCATCTGGGACGAAACGGCGACGACATTCGATGCCGCGCTCCAGCGGGTCAATGCACTGGCGCTGGCGGAGATCCGGTTGTTCCTGGCAGAACAGCGCGTTGCGCCATTGTACCTGCTCGATCTGGGATGCGGGTTAGGCGGGACGCTGGCGTACTGCGCGCGCGCGCTGCCGGAGGCGCGGCTGGCAGGTGTGACCCTGAGCGCGACGCAGGCGCGGATTGCGCGGCGGATCCTGCCGCGCGCGCGCGCAGTGGTGGTCGAGGGCGATTTCCATACCCTCCCGTTTGCGGCGCACTTCCACGTTGCGCTGGCAATCGAAGCCTTCGCTCACTCCCATGATCTCCATCGCGCCTTTGAACAGGCGTCTGCAGCATTGCTTCCCGGAGGGCGCCTGATCGTCTGTGACGATGTAGTGGTGCGCGCGCCCTCGAATGTCGCCGAAGAGCGCTGGCTGGCGGCGTTCCGCGAGGGATGGTGCGTCCCCGGCGTGCAATTGCTCGATGAGACGATTGCTGCCGCGCGCCGCGCCGGACTCGCTCTCCGTCGAACCAGCGACCTGACTGGCGCACTGCGGTTGCATCGCCTTCCGCCGTTCCTGGCAGGCGCGGCGCGCGATGCCCTGCGCCTGGCGGGACGGGCGCATCCCTTCCTCCACAGCCTCTCCGGCAGCCTGGCGCTCCAGGAGTGCCTGGCGCGCGGGGTTGTTGCGTATCACCTGATGGTCTTCGAGAAACCAATACGATAAGTCATCGACCGTGCTATTATGTGTCAATTGCTGCTGCCGTTTGTTGCACGCTGACTGCATAGGGAGGAATGTATGAACATCATATGGGCTCTCTTGTCCGTAACCTTTGGAGCGTATTTTCTGTATCTGGGAGTCCAGGGGTTTCGGCGAGGAACCATCACCTACAGATGGCATACATACACCGGTTGCCTGGCGCACGTGGTTTCCGGGTCCTGCCTGCTCATCGGGTTGGGCGGTCTGATCATTGCGTTGAACTTCTTGCAGTCATAAGTTTTCAGGGCGCTCTTGTCGCGCCGCAGCGTCTGGCGAATCATCGATGTGCTCCATCTCAGCGGCGCCGTTGCCTTTGACGCGCACCAACGGCGTTACCCCGTCCATCTGGTTGACAAACGCTTCCAGGTCATCCGCCTCAGCAAGACGGTCACGGATCGCCTGCAACTTGGCGATGCCCTGCCGCCGCGTCGCTTCAGCATCCACAATCGGCGCTGGGTAATCGACGCCGATGCGCACGCCGTACATCTGCTGCTCCATTTCGGTCAGCGTCCACGGCTGAAAGACGAGCGGCGCCGGCAGCGGACGCAGTTCCGGGACGTAGCGATGAATGAACACGGCGGCATCAGGGTCGTTGTCGACGCACTGTTTCGTCGGGTTGTAGCAACGGATGAAGCCACTCTTCGGCTGGGTGATGGCCGCCTGCATCTGCCACTGCCAGTGATCGACGCAGGCGTCGCCGTCCAGCAGGTGCTGCATGAACCACTCCGCGCCGTGCTGCCACGCCTGAAAGAGATTGATGGTCAGGAAGGTGGCGAGCATGGCGCGCATGCGAAAGTTGAGCAGCCCTGTCTGCCGGAGTGCGCGCATGGATGCATCGACCAGCGGGTAACCGGTCTCGCCGCGCCGCCATGCGTCGAGTAGCGCCGTGTCGCCATCCTCTTGCCGGCGCATCTCGTCGAAGGGCGCGTAGAGATTAACGAACTCCGCCTGTGGGTAAAGGGCGAACTTCTGAATGAAATGATCGCGCCAGCGCAAGCGGCTGGCCCATGCTTCCAGGCTCTTGCGACCCGCCGGGCTGGCCGTGAACCATCGCCGGCGCGCAGCCTGGATTGCCTCGCGCTGGCTGAGGCAGCCGAACTTGAGATAGGGCGACAGACGGCTGGTACCTTCGTCCTCTGCCAGTGACGGGCTGGAGAGGCAACGCCGATAGGATTCGATGCGATGGCTCAGGAAGTCCTCCAACCGGCGGCGTGCTGCCGTCTCACCGCCGGGTAGCGTCGTCTGCGCCGGGGGTAGCCCCAATTCCGCCAGCGAGGGAATATGGTCAATGCAGGGAATGCTGTCGGGGAGACTCACAGGCGGCGCAGGAATGTGATCGGGTGCGGGGAAGAGCGCCTCCTTGCTATGCGCCGTCCATGCCTCCTGCCACGCCTCCCGGTCATAGTCGCCTTCGGTCTGCACGTAGTAGTTGAGGAACCAACGCAATTGCCACCCTTCAGCAGCAGCGATCTGCGCCAGGGTGCGGTCGCGCACCTGCCCACTCCAGCGTTCGATGTCTGCCGACGCATAGACGGCGTCGGCAGCGACAGCGCGAACAAAGCGCGGCAACACCTCTTCGGCGCGCCCCAGCAGCAGCGTCAACCGGGAACCGCGGCAGCGCAGGCTGGCATCGAGGTCAGCCAGGCATTTGAGCAGGAACTGAACGCGCATGCTGCCAGTCTCACGGTGCGCCAGATAGGCAGGATCGAGAATGAAGAGCGGAACGACTTGCTCAGCATTGCAACAGGCGTTCCAGAGCGCCGCGTGGTCGTGCACGCGCAGGTCGCGGCGAAACCAGACGATGCAGGCAGACATGTTGAGGTCAGTGCTCCGGTTGCCATTGTTCACCAACGGTGCGAGCGAGTGCATCGCAAATAACTGCGTCATCGAGCCGGAAACCAGCGCTGCGCAGAGCGCGTAACACCTGTGTAGCAGACTTGATCAGGCCATGTTGTTTAGCCAGAATGACAATGGCGAGAGTTCCTTTCATCCGGACCGAGAAACTCCGGGCGCAGCGCCGTGCCATACTGTCGTCCAGAACCGCTACCCATCCGGCATGAGCCATTGCATACGCCAGCACTGCCGTCTCGCCTGCGCCTAAATCCCATGCAAGCAATGCTGGGGGAGGGGCAGTCGTTGCGACGATGGGAAACAGACCGCTTTCGACAGCACGGCGAGCGGGATCGCCCTTAGAGCCTGTTATGTACTTTCGAGCATAACGGTAATGAACCGCTTCAGCATGAGCATCGCAAAGGCCAGAACATGCAATCCCGCCAAGGTCTCCGGCAACCGCTCATTATCGCGTGCCAGCCGGCGAAAGCGCGCCATCCA
>NZ_JBYNRX010000019.1:0-44763 GCF_057785375.1 Roseiflexus sp. | reverse complement strand
AGAACTAATAGAGCAAACAACCAGATGTTGCCCAATGCTTGCCCGTGGCGACCATCGAGCAGCGGACGTTGGCTGAGCCAGTCGAAGCCAACGTCCGCTGCTCCATGGTCAACACGGGCGAGTATTGTGCAACATGCGATTGATCGCTCTATTGGATGGCTCCAACCGGTCGGCGGGAGGGTAGGGGGGTGGTTGGCGCGCAGGGGAGAGGTGGGTCTGAGACCGGAGGAGGGGGGCGGTCTCAGACCGCTCCCCTACTTGTTTTTGCACAGTCTTTATGGTATAATTGAAACGGATATGCACAGGTTTTCCCATTTCGACGATCAGAGGAATTGCCCACATGATTCCACTGCACAAAGGCTTAACCACCAAGGACACGAAGCGCACGAAGGTGAATAAAATGAAGCGCATTTCATTTGTGTCCCTTTGTGACCTTCGTGGTTACTTTTTGCAGTGAAGTCACACATCAGAAGGGAGAGGAGTCACATGCTGCGACATGTCAAGCGCCGCGGAGTGGCGCTCATTGCCGGCATCGGTCTGGCTCTGAGCATTGCCGCGTGCGCGAGCCAGGCGAAGGTGCAGGAACAGCCGTTGTTGAACCAGTTGATGGCCCCCAATGGTTTCGTTATCCAGCAACCGGCGACGAACCAGACTGACATGAACACGACCCTTCCGTTCGACCGCGTCGAGCAGGCGCCCGCCATACTGGCCGGTGAGGGACAGGTGACGTTCGACCGCGTCGAGCAGGCGCCTGCCGCCGCTCCGGTTGGCGAGTCGCAGCGTGCGATGGATGCAAAGCAGAACACCGCTGTCCACATGGGATGTGGGAAGTGAGTGAGGAGTGAAGCGCGAGGGCGGCAACCGTTAGATGAGGTTGTCGCCCTTGTTTTCAAAGATATCTTGGATCCGACTTCTCGCCTGCGACACCATCTCACTCCGCCGTAGCCGATTCCATTTCTTCACTGTAATTCTTGAGGGTTGAAAGATCGCGGATGCGCTCAGTGAAGAGGATGCCGTCCAGGTGGTCGATCTCGTGCTGCAAAGCGCGCGCCAGCAATCCCGTCGCCCGCCGGATGCGTTGCCGCCGCCCGTTCAAATCGGTGTACTCGACGGTCACCCACGTTGCGCGCGGCACCTCGCCATACCACCCCGGCAGGCTCAGGCACCCCTCCAGCATCACTTCCTCCTGATTGCCGGACTTGACGATCTCCGGGTTGATCAGGACAAAGTTCTGTTCCGGCGCAACCTCGACCTTTGTGCCATCCGGTCGCTCTTCCATCGTCGGAGGGATCGAGATAACCGTCAGGCGCTGTGTGATGCCGATCTGCGGCGCTGCCAGCCCAACGCCATTGGCAGCGTGCATGGTTTCAAACATATCGGCGACCAGTTGCTTCAGCGACGGGTTGGGCATCCGCACCGGGTAGCAGCGGGTCGTCAGGATTTTCTTGTCGTCCGGGTTATCGATGCGCAAAATGCGGCGCAGCGCCATGGCGTTCTATCCTCCAGCGATCTACGTGCTCTTGTGGTGCATTATAGCACAGGGGCGACTCGTAGCGACGGTCTCCTTGCTTGACAGCCATTCGCATCGATGGTACACTGCGCAACGCGGTAAAGAAAGCTATCATACGCGGTATGCGATCTCTGATCACCAAGCAAGTCAAGCGCAGCAAAAAGCCGGACGTCTGGTCTGGTTAAGCTCGCTTGTCGCGCAATGGTTGGTTGACAGGCCCGCTTTGCCAGACCAGGCAAGCGGGCTTTCTGTTTATGCTTCAGGAGGGAGTCGTGGGGCAGACGCTTGCAGAACAGATCCTTTCGCATGCTGCCGGAAGGCCGGTCTTCGCGGGTGAGAATATCGTCGCCAGCGTTGATCTGGCGATGATGCACGACAGTATTTCGCCCAGCATCATCAAAATCCTGCACCAGGAACTGAACGCCGATCAGGTGTGGGACCGCGACCGGGTGGCGGTTGTGGTGGACCATGTGGCGCCGGCGGCGACGATCCAGAATGCCGAGCATCAACTGGCGTTGCGGCGCTGGGTGCGGCAGCAGCAGATCACGCACTTCTTCGATGTCGGGCGCGGCGTTTCACACCCGGTGCTAGTCGAAGAAGGGCTGGCGCGCCCCGGCATGCTGATCCTCGGCAGCGACTCGCATTCGACGGCGTATGGCGCCGTCGGCGCGTTTGGCGCCGGTATGGGTTCGACCGACATGGCGCTGACGCTGGCGACCGGGCAGACGTGGCTGCGCGTGCCGGAAACGGTGCGCATCCTGGCGCGCGGACGCTTCCGCCCTGGCGTCGGCGCGAAGGACCTGGGACTGCGCGTGGCGCGCCTGATCGGCGCTGACGGCGCAACCTACCAATCGGTCGAGTGGCACGGCGTCGAGGCATTGAGCGTCAGCGAACGGATGACGCTTGCCACGCTGTCGATCGAGATCGGCGGCAAGGCGGGCATTATTCCGCCGACCGGTCGCGGCTGGGAGGAACACGCGATGCGGCGCGGCATTACCGTGCCGTCGTGGTTGCGCGTCGAGGAAGGAGCGCGCTACAGTCGGACGGTCGAGGTCGATCTCGATACGCTCGAACCGCAGATCAGCATGCCGCACTTCGTTGACAACGTGCGCGATCTGAGCGAACTGGGGCGCGTCGAGGTCGATGTGGTCTACATTGGCACCTGCACAAACGGGCATGCCAACGATATGGCTGCCGCCGCGCGTATTTTGCAGGGGCGCAAAGTGGCGCGCGGGGTGCGGCTGCTGGTCGTTCCGGCTTCGAGCGAGGCATTACAACAGGCAACCGCCGACGGGACGCTGGCGACCCTGCTCGCAGCCGGCGCCGCCATTGGCACCCCCGGTTGCGGCGCGTGCATCGGGCGGCACATGGGGGTGCTGGCGCCTGGCGAAGTCTGTCTGTTCACCGGCAACCGCAACTTCCGCGGGCGCATGGGATCGCCGGAGGCGCAGATCTACCTGGCATCGCCCGAAGTCGCCGCCGCGACGGCGGTTCTGGGGTACATCGCCCATCCGGCGGAGGTGGTGGGATAGAGAATGCCATGCATCCCGAAACGACATCCATTCACGCCGGTCAGGAGATCGATCCGACGACGGGGGCGGTCATTCCGCCGATCTATCTGACGACGACCTTCGAGCGCGCGTCAGACGGGAGTTTCCCACATGGGTACATTTATACCCGCAACGGCAACCCCAACCGCGCGATGCTCGAAACATGCCTGGCGGCGCTCGAAGGCGGCGTGACATGCGCGGCGTTCAGTTCCGGTCTCGCTGCGGCTATGAGCATCTTCCAGGCGTTGCGCCCCGGCGACCATGTGATTGCGCCCGATGACGCCTATCACGGGATTACGCGGCTGCTGCGCGAGATTATGGCGCCGTGGGGACTCGCGTATACCCGCGTTGATATGCGCGACCCGCAGAACGTCACGGCGGCGTTGCGCCCCAACACGCGCCTGGTGTGGGTCGAGACGCCCTCCAACCCGCTGCTCAAAATCGCCGATATTGCCGCAATTGCGGAAATCGCCCGTTGGGCTGGCGCGTTGTGCGCAGTGGACAACACATGGGCCACGCCGATACAGCAGCGCCCGCTGGAATTGGGGGCGGACATGGTGATGCACGCAACAACGAAGTACATTGGCGGGCACAGTGATGTGCTCGGCGGGGCTGTGGTGTTCGGCGCAAACGATACGTTCGCCGAACGGGTGCGTTTTCTTCAGATCAATGGCGGCGCTGTTCCGTCGCCGTTTGACTGCTGGCTGACGCTGCGCGGCATTCAGACGCTCCCGTATCGCGTGCGCGCGCACGCCGCGAATGCCATGCAGGTCGCTCGTTTTCTGGCGGAGCATCCGCGCATCGAGCGCGTTCACTATCCTGGGCTGGAAACTCACCCTGACCACGTGGTCGCTGCGCGGCAGATGCGCGGTTTCGGCGGTATGCTTTCGATTGAAGTCAAAGGCGGCGAAGCGGAGGCGATGGCAGTTGCAGCCAGAGTGAAGATCATCACCCGCGCCACCAGCCTTGGTGGTGTCGAAAGCCTGATCGAACATCGCGCGTCGGTTGAGGGACCGGAGAGTACGACGCCGCCAAACCTGCTGCGCATTTCGGTCGGGCTTGAACATCCCGACGACCTGATCGCCGATCTGGCGCAGGCGCTGGCGTAGGAAACTTCATTCACAGGACTGACGCGGTGGCGCGTTCTTTGCTCCACAGAGACTGCGGCAGTGTGGCGCTCTTGATCAGGTGGTGCGGTTCGGCGGCAAAGCCGCCGAACCGCACCAAAAAAGATCGGTACCGCTCTGCCGAAGGCAAAAAGAGCCGTCACACGGTTCGGTTCGTCCGTGAGGCGACTGCGTAACTCCTGTCATTCACGCAAGAAAGGACTGCTCGTATGGCTCGTATCTGGCGCTTTGGCGCAAATGTCAATACCGATCAGATCGTCCCCGGACGGTATGCGCCGTATATGCTCAAAAACGAGGACGATCTGCGCAGATACCCGTTCGTTGAGGCGCGCCCCGAATTTGCCTCAACCGTGCGTCCTGGCGACTTGATTATCGCCGGCCCGAACTTCGGCTGCGGTTCATCACGCGAATATGCGCCACTGGCGCTCAAGATGGTCGGCGTAGGGGCGATCATTGCGCCGCTCTTTGCGCGCATTTTCTACCGCAATGCGCTCAACCTGGGCATTCCGCTGTTCGAGGCGGACCTGACCGACCAACTGGAAGACGGACAGGAGGTGGAGTTCAACGCCGAAACCGGCGTCATCATCGCCGATGGGCGCACGATTCAACTGCCGCCGCCGCCTGAGTGGATGCGCGAGGTCTGGCGCGAAGGCGGGATTGTGCCATTCTACCGCAAGTATCGTCGCTTTCCCGGAGCAGTGGCGGTATGAATGCGTCGCCATTCACCCTGCTCGTGATCCCCGGCGACGGTATCGGGCGCGAGGTCGTTCCGGCTGCCGTATCCGTGCTCCGGGCGACCAGTCTGTCGCTGCGGTTCGTGGAAGCCGATGCGGGCTGGGAGTGTTTCCGGCGCTGCGGTGAGGCGCTGCCTTCGCCCACGCTCGAAACCGCGCGCGCAGCGGACGCGGTATTGTTCGGCGCAGTCGCTTCGCCGAGTCACCCGGTCGCCGGATACCGCAGCCCGATTGTGCGGCTGCGCCGTGAACTTGATCTGTACGCCAATATCCGCCCGGTCTTCGCCGATCCGCCGACTGCCGACGATCCGCATGCGCGTCGGGTCGATCTGGTGGTGGTGCGCGAGAACACCGAAGGGTTGTACGCCGGGCGCGAACGGGTTGAAGACGGCGGCGCGACCGCGATTGCCGAGCGTGTCATTACCCGGCGCGCCAGCGAACGGATCGTGCGGGTTGCGTTTGACCTGGCGCGCGCCCGCTGCGCCGCGCGCAATGCGAACGATGCGCCGCCAGCAAAGGTGACCATTGTCCACAAAGCGAATGTGCTGCGTGAAACATGCGGGTTGTTCCGCACGGTCGCGCTGGAGGTTGCACAGGCATACCCCGACGTGCGGGCAGAGGAGATGCTGATCGATACCTGCGCGCTGCAACTGGCGACGCGCCCGGAACGCTTCGATGTGCTTGTCACGACCAACCTGTTTGGTGATATTCTGTCGGATGTCGCCTGTGCCTGGGGGGGCGGATTGGGGCTGGCATCCTCGGCGAACCTGGGTGAACGGTATGCGCTGTTCGAACCGGTGCACGGCGCCGCGCCCGACATCGCGGGGAAGGGGATCGCCAATCCGCTGGCAGCCATCGGGTGCGCCGCGCTGCTGCTCGACTACCTCGCCCGACGTGCGCCACCCGACGTTGCGCCCGACATCCTTGCCTGGAGCGCACGTATCCAGCGCGCCATTCGCCACGTGCGCGCCGTCGGCCCGCATACGCCCGATCTTGGCGGCAACGCGGCCACGGCTGAAGTTACCGAGGCGGTTATTGCACATATACTCACATCATAAGAAAAGGAGACGCACATGCGCGCCATATGCCCGGAATGTGAAGCCGAAATCATCCTGCCCGAAGGAACAGTCGAAGGCGAGATTCTGACCTGCCCCGACTGCGCCGCCGAACTGGAAGTGGTCAGCATTAACCCGCCGGAACTGGCGCTTGCGCCGGAAGTTGAAGAAGACTGGGGAGAATGACCTATGCGAGTCGGCGTCCTCTGCTCCCGTATCCGTGTCGAGGAAAAACTGCTCTTCGCCGAATTGGAACGACGCGGCATCGCCTATGAACGTATCGACGACGATGATGTCATTTTCGACCTGAATGAAGGTCGCTACGAGTACGACGTCGTGCTCGAACGAAGCATCCACCATTCCCGCGCTCTCTACGCGCTCAAGGTCTTCAACGACGCAGGCGTGCCGACGGTCAACACCGCCTACGTCGCCGACATCTGCGGCGATAAGTTCAAGACCACGCAGGCGCTCATCCGCGCTGGCGTGCCGACGCCGCGCACCCGCATGGCATTCACTCCCGAATCGGCGCTACGTGCAATTGAAGACCTTGGCTATCCGGCGGTGCTCAAGCCTGCCATCGGTTCGTGGGGCCGCCTGATCGCCAAAGTCAACGATCGTGAGGCGGCGGAGGCGCTGCTCGAACACAAGCAGATCCTGGGATCGTACCACCATTCGATCTTTTATATTCAGGAATACATCCCCAAACCTTATCATCGTGACATTCGCGCGTTCGTCGTCGGCGACGAGTGCATTTGTGCGATCTACCGCACCAGCGACCACTGGATCACCAACACCGCCCGTGGCGGGCAGGCAACCGTCTGCCCGGTGACGCCTGCCCTGGCGGATTTGTGTGTCAGCGCGGCATACGCGGTTGGCGGCGGCGTGGTGGCAATCGACGTGCTGGAGGCGCCCGACGGCAGACTGCTGGTGAACGAAGTCAACTACACGATGGAGTTCCGCAACAGCATCGCGCCGACCGGTGTGGACATTCCGGCGCGGATTATCGATTTTACGCTGGAGGTTGCGCGGAAGGGGACTGCCTTATGAGCGTGCGCGTCTCGATTGTCGGCGGCAGCGGGTATGTCGGCGGCGAATTGCTGCGCCTGCTCCTGTTTCATCCGCAGGTCACCGTTGCGCAGGCGACTTCCGAGCGGCTGGCAGGCAAGCCGATCACGACGGCGCACCCGAACCTGCGTGGCGTGAGTGCAGCGCGCGAACTTCAGTTCACTTCTCAGGACCGGTTGGCGCCGTGCGATGTGCTGATCCTGGCGCTGCCGCACGGTGATGCTGCGCGCGCTATTGATCGTTTCGCCGGTCTTGCGCCGAAGATTATCGACTGTTCAGCCGATTTTCGTCTACGCGATCCGACCGTCTATGCTCGCTGGTATGGCGAGAACCACCCTGCGCCCCACTGGCTCGAACGTTTCGTCTACGGATTGCCCGAACTTCACCGTGATGCCATCCGCAGCGCCAGTTACGTCAGCGGCGTCGGGTGCAACGCAACGGCGGCCATTCTCGCGCTGCTGCCACTGACACGCGCCGGTCTGATCGATCCGGGGCGCGATCTGATTGTCGAGGTAAAGGTTGGCTCCTCGGAAGGGGGCGCACAACCGAACGAGGCATCGCACCACCCGGAGCGCAGCGGCGCTGTGCGCTCGTTCGCACCCGTCGGGCATCGCCATACCGCCGAAGTGATACAGGAACTTGGCGTACAGCGCGTGCATCTGTCGATCACCAGCGTCGAACTGGTGCGCGGCGCACTCGCTACGGCGCATGCGTTCGCTGGCGGACCGGTGAACGACAAAGACCTGTGGCGCGCGTTTCGCGCTACATACAGCAGCGAGCCATTCGTGCGCATCGTGCGCGAAAAACAGGGCGTTTACCGCCTGCCCGAGCCGAAGATTCTGGCGGGCAGCAATTACGCCGATGTCGGGTTTGCGGTGGACGAGGAGACCGGGCGGATTGTGTCGATCTGCGCCATCGACAATCTGATGAAAGGCGCCGCCGGAACCGCCGTGCAATGCCTGAACCTGATGTGTGGCTTCGATGAGCGGGCGGGACTGGAGTTTCCTGGATTGCACCCAGTTTGAGGCGACCGGCACCGCGCTGGCGCAGCCCAATACCCAGGCGGTTGCCAGGGATGGCGAGCGCTGGCGGCGCCTGCGGGCGCCCCCCGGTGGTGACGGTCACCTGGGGCGCAGCCCAATACCCGGCGGTTGCCAGGGAACTAGGTGACCGTCACCGCGCTGGCGCAGCCCAATGCCCAGGCGGTTGGCAGGGATGGCGAGCGCTGGCGGCGCCTGCGGGCGCCCCCCGGTGGTGACGGTCACCTGGGGCGCAGCCCAATACCCGGCGGTTGCCAGGGAACCAGGTGACGGTCACCGCGCTGGCGCAGCCCAAGGTCAGGCGGTTGGCAGGGATGGCGAGCGCTGGCGGCGCCTGCGGGCGCCCCCCGGTGGTGACGGTCACCTGGGGCGCAGCCCAATGCCCAGGCGGTTGCCAGGGAACCAGGTGACGGTCACCGCGCTGGCGCAGCCCAAGGTCAGGCGATTGCCAGGGATGGCGAGCGCCGGCGGCGCCTGCGGGCGCCCCCCGGTGGTGACGGTCACCTGGGGCGCAGCCCAATACCCGGCGGTTGCCGGGGAACCAGGTGACGGTCACCGCGCTGGCGCAGCCCAATGCCCAGGCGGTTGGCAGGGGTGGCGAGCGCTGGCGGCGCCTGCGGGCGCCCCCCGGTGGTGACGGTCACCTGGGGCGCAGCCCAATGCCCAGGCGGTTGCCAGGGAACCAGGTGACTGTCACCGCGCTGGCGCAGCCCAAGGTCAGGCGATTGCCAGGGATGGCGAGCGCCGGCGGCGCCTGCGGGCGCCCCCCGGTGGTGACGGTCACCTGGGGCAGGGGCGCAATGCTGGCGGGCGCCAGGGACAGCGAGCGCAAGCATGGCTGGTGGCGACGGTCACCTGGCAATGGAGTCGCATAGATATGTCACCCATACCAGATTTCTTACACAACGAAAACCCGGCGCAACCGCGCTATCACGAAGCGGTCGAACTGTTTGCACTGTTCGACTATCTGAAAGCCGTGCGCTGGGGGGTCTTTAGCATCCGCGAGTCGTTGCAGGCAGTCGGCGAGTGCCGCGATGGGACGCTCCAGGGGTTCCACCTGACCATTGATGAGGCATGGGATGCGGTGCGCGGCATGGACTCGCTGGGGGTCGGGGTGATCGAACTCCCCGCATTTCCCGCTAATCCGCCAGGACAGGCGTTCAATCGTCGTCTGCTGGAACGCGCCGTTGCTCACGGACTGACGACAACCTTCGCTGCGCATGCACGCTGTGTCGCCGCCGATATTCGCATCGCCGCCGAGACCGGCTTCCGTCGCCTGCACCTCTACATTGGCGTCAGCCCGATCAAGCAAGCGACGGTTCATGCAAACGCCGTTCAGCTTGCCGACAAAGCCTTCGACGCCATTCATCTGGCGCGCGACCTTGGCTTCGACTGCGTTCGTATCAGCACTGAAGACGCCTATCGCACCCCGCTCGACGATTATCGCGCGTTCTACGAGCGATTGCAGGAGCGCCTGACAAGCCACGGGCTGCATGTTGACGGCATCGGCATCCCCGACACAGTCGGCGTCGGCACGATTGATGATCTTGGCGATCGGATTGCGGTGTTGCGGCAGGTCGGCATCCGGTTTGCCTTCCTCGAATGTCACATTCACAACGACATCGGTCACTCCGACCGGCTGTATGTCGATACGCTGCTGTTGTGCATGCGACTGGGGATCATGATGCTGCCTGATTTTTCGATCCTGGGGATCGGAGAGCGTAATGGCACGATCGGTCTCAGTTCACTGATCGAGGCGATCTACCGACGACTCCTGCTCCTTTACCCGCGTTCCATGCCCGCCATCCGCCAGGCAGTGCGCGAGAAACTCGGCGTGCTCCCCGATGGCGAACTGTTCGTCAACCGCTATCGTGACCTCGACGCCTTCTTCTACCGGATTCTGGCGCGCAGCGGTTTCGTCTTCGACCGCAGTCCGTTTTCGTCGAATACCGAGTATGATGGTTCCGGCGTCCACGCCGATACGACCCTGCGCGCCTTCCGCCTGGCGCTGGAGAAAGGATACGAAGGGCAGCAGGCGATTGATCTCGGCAATAGCGCTTACGCTGGGGCGTTGCCGCCTTACGACATGCCGTTGCGCACACCGGTGCTGGCATGCTTCGGTTGTGGTAAGAGCAACGTGCGTTTCTGGCGCGAACGGGAGCATCTGGTGTTGCGCTCCGCCGAAGACATCCGCGCCCGGATTGTTCCGTATGCTGACGATCTGGCAGAAGATGACCAACATATTCCCACCGACGAAACAACTGCCGACGAACTCGCCGCACGGTTGATCCGCTGCGCCAGTGTGCGTGAAGGAGGAATCAACCACCACCAGGCAATGGAGATTGTCCGACTCTTCTACCGATCCAGGGAGGCTGCCGAATGATCGTGGTCAAAGTTGGCGGCGGCGCGGGCATCGCTTATGACGCGCTCTGCGCCGATCTCGCCACCCTTATGCGCGCTGGTCAGCGGGTCGTATTGGTGCATGGCGGCTCGCATGAAACCAACACCCTCGCCGAACGGTTGGGACACCCGCCCCGTTTCGTCACTTCGCCATCCGGTTACACCAGCCGCTACACCGACCGTGCGACGCTGGAACTTTTCCTAATGGCGACTGCTGGCAAGGTCAACAAGATCATCGTCGAACGCTTGCTGCAACTTGACGTAAACGCCGTCGGTCTCGCCGGTCTCGATGGGCGTTTGCTGCAAGGGCAACGCAAAGCCATCATCCGCATTATCGAAGACGGCAAGCAGAAAGTACTGCGCGACGACTGGACCGGAACCATTGAAAAAGTCAATACCGATCTGCTCAATCTGCTCTTGAACGCCGGATTTCTGCCGGTGATCGCGCCGATCGCCGCCAGCTACGCCGGTGAGGCGCTCAACGTCGATGGCGACCGCGCGGCGGCTGCGGTCGCCGCAGCGCTTGGCGCCGATACGCTGGTCTTGCTGACGAACGTTCCCGGTCTGTTGCGCGCCTTCCCCGATGAAAGCACCCTCGTCCGGCGCATACCGCGCGCCGATGTGGAGGAGTACCTGCCGCTGGCGCAGGGCCGGATGAAGAAGAAGATTCTGGGCGCGTCTGAAGCGCTGGCGCAGGGGGTTGGACGGGTCATCCTCAGCGATGCACGCGTTGCCGAACCGGTCTCACGCGCCCTTGCAGGCGAGGGTACGGTTATTGTATGACACGCTGGCAACGCACCCTTTTCATCCTGGTCGCCGCGCAACTGGTTTCGGCAATCGGTTTTGGGATGTTTTTTCCGTTCCTACCGCTCTATGTCGAGCAACTGGGTACGAACACCGGGTTGAGTCTCGAATTCTGGGCGGGCATGGTGTTTTCCGGGCAGGCGCTCACAATGGCGATTACGTCGCCGATCTGGGGGTCGCTGGCGGATCGCTACGGACGCAAGGCGATGATCGAGCGTGCCATGTATGGCGGCGCAGCGATCATTCTGCTGATGGGATTCGTCCGCTCGGCGGAGGAACTGGCGCTGCTGCGCACAATCCAGGGCGCTATTACCGGCACGATCGCCGCGATCAACGCGCTTGCCGCCTCGCTTGTGCCGCGTGAACGCACCGGCTACGCCATGGGGATGCTCCAGGTTGGGCTGTGGGCCGGCATTGCTGCCGGACCATTGCTCGGCGGAGTCGTTGCCGATGCGTTTGGTTTTCGCGCAGCTTTTATTGTTACGTCGATCCTGCTGCTCATATCTGGCGTCGTTGTAACGTCTGGCATCCATGAGCGCTTCACGCCGCCGCCGAAAGGGGCGCAGCGTCCCGGCATCCTCAGCGACTGGCGACGCATTCTGGCGTTGCCAGCCGTCACCGCTGCCTATACAACGCGCTTCCTCAACTGGCTGGGACCGAACATGCTGCTGCCGCTGTTGCCGCTGTATGTTGCATCGCTCATGCGCGGCAGCGCCGGCGTCAGCACCCTGGCTGGCGTGATCGTTGGGCTTTCGTCGGCGGCAGGCACGGTGAGCGCGCTCTACCTGGGGCGGTTGGGCGACCGTGTCGGACATCGTCGGGTGTTGCTGGCGGGAACGCTGGTAGCGGCGCTCTGTTTCATTCCGCAGGCATTCGTCACTGCCGGATGGCAACTGCTCATGCTCCAGGCATTGACCGGTGCGGCGACCGGTGGGATGAACCCGGCGCTCAGCGCACTGCTGGCGCGCTACACGCGCGCAGGAGATGAAGGGGCGGTGTTCGGCATCGACAACTCCGTGAATTCCGCTGCGCGCGCCGCCGCGCCCCTGCTCGGCGCCATGATCGCCGCATGGTTCGGCTTGCCTGCCGTTTTCATCGCTACTGCGCTGGTGCTGCTGGGCGCGGCGGCGCTGGTCTTCCGCTGTCTCCCGGAACGGACGGCTGCGCCGCTGGTGGTTCCGACGGTGCAACCTTGTGAGCATACGCGAGGGTAGACCTGAACCTGGGCGCGGTGCAGATGACCGTCATCTGGGCGGGGACGGCGCACGCGCGCGCGGGCGTGAACCATCCATCGCGCAAGCCGCAGCGCACGGCTGGGGAGGGCGCACGCGCGCGCGGACGTGAACGCCCGGGCTGACCGCACGAAGCCGCGCTGTGCGGGACTGGGGTAGTAGGGGACGGGGGCAGCGCTCGCACGCAGTAGGAATAGATGAAAGTTTAAGTCCAAGAATAATGTGGAGGAGACCCTGTGCCGTACTCGCGATTATTTTACCACTTTGTTTGGACGACTTATCAACGATTGCCAATGCTCACTGCTACTCTACGAGAGCCATTATTTGCAGCAATTCGCGCGAAAGTCAATGATCTGCACGGAATAACACATGCCCTTAACGGCATGGAAGACCATGTGCATCTTGTTGCCGCTGTACCACCGAGTATCGCTCTGGCTACCTTTATCGGGCAAGTAAAGGGTGTGTCATCTCATCTCGTTTCACGCCTGAATTCCGACATCGTTTTTGCGTGGCAAAAGGAATACGGCGTTTTGTCGCTATCAGAGTCACATCTAAATAATGTGATGCAATATGTCATCAACCAGCAAAAACATCATGCCGAAAATACGCTGGATCAACGTCTCGAAAAATGTGATGGGTCTTTGTGAATCGAAGTCGGGATGATGGCGCCACTCTTGATATACAGTCGCTTGAACAGTCGTAAGGTAGTACCAGCGAGAGGGCGCTTGAGCGCCCTTCGTTCTCTCAGCCCGACGCTTGAGCATCGGGCGAGATGGCAGGCGCCGCGTCGCTTCGGGCCAGGGCGCTTGAGCGCCCTTCGTTTCCTCAGCCCGATGCTTGAGCGTCGGGCGAGGTGGTGCTTAGCCCGACGCTTTATCGGGCGAGATGGTGCTCAGCCCGACGGTTTAGCGTCGGGCAGGCGGCTCACTCCCCGCCGCCTGCCGCAGGTGATCGACGGTCAGCGTGTAAGCGCGCGCAAATCCGCCGACATATCGCGCACCGGCGGCAGTGAAACGGTAGAGGTTGAAATCGGCAAAATCAAAGAGCATCGCCGCTGCTGGGTGCCGCGCCAGGTACCGTTCGTGCCCTGCTGCGTACTCCGGCGTGTCTTTTACTACCGGCGCCACCGTGCCGCTCAACGTGATCCGCGCCAGCGTCTGGACATCGTCGGTCGTGGGAGTTTCTGGTTCGGCAATCAGCAATGCAGTGCGCGGATCGGCGCGCAAATGGCGGGTGTGTGGCGAGAGATCGCTCAGATAGAGCAGATAATTGCACAGGTCATCTTCGGCAACGTAGGCGACGAGCGACACAAAAGGCGCACCGTCGGCGAGCGTTCCTAACGAGGCGACGCGCTGACCGCGCAGAAGACGCGCAATGAGCGGAAGTTCATCCTGGAGCATACCGATTCCTCCCCGCAATTTTCAGGTATGATACTGCCACGATTGGGTTCATAAGGCTTCCAGCATTTCGCAGAAAGGTTGACGCAAAGACGCAACATGTGCGTGATAGCGGTCTTGCAGTATGTTCGAATGCGCCGCCCGATTGTATAAATCGGCGCTCTGTGTCCCCGTGCCTTTGTATAAGTTTCTAATAGGAAGATCAATCCAAATCTGGACAACCACGCTTGCACTGGTGAAACGGTTGGCGTTGGCTGAGCCTGTCGAAGCCAACGCCGACCACGAGATTGTTTGATATTCGGTTGATCTTCCTATGCACCTGTGGTGCAGTTGGCGTTGGCTGAGCCTGTCGAATCCAACGCCGACCACGAGATTGTTTGATATTCGGTTGATCTTCCTATAAACCCCCGGATCAGGAGACAACAATGACACAATCGATAAGCGAGTCTATCATATCCACCGAAACTGTGTACACGTCCGGCGTCTATCCCAAGCGGCAGGTTGCAATTGTGCGCGGCGAGGGAGCGCTGCTCTGGGATGCCGATGGTCGTGTGTACATTGACTGCGTCGGAGGGCAGGGGGCTGCCAACCTGGGGCATGCCCATCCCGCAGTTGTGGCGGCTATCCGTGAACAGGCGGAGCGCCTGATCAGTTGCCCGGAGATTTTCTACAACGATCAGCGCGCCGCCTATCTTGCCGAACTTGCCGCTGCGCTGCCCTTCACCGCCAGGATCTTTCTGTGCAACTCAGGCGCCGAGGCTGTCGAGGGCGCAATCAAAATTGCGCGCCTGAAGACCGGACGCAGTGGGATTGTCGCAGCAGTGCGCGGATTCCATGGTCGCACGATGGGCGCGCTCTCTGCCACGTTCGAACCGAAGTACCGCGAGCCGTTTATGCCGCTCGTGCCCGATTTTACCCATGTGCCGTACAACAATATCGCGGCGCTCGATGCGGCAGTCACCGACCGCACCGCAGCCGTCATCCTGGAACCGGTGCAGGGTGAAGGCGGCGTCCACCCCGCCGCCCCCGGCTACCTGGCTGATGTCGAGCGGATCTGCTGCGAACGCGGGGCGCTCTTGATCATCGATGAGGTGCAGACCGGGTTTGGACGAACCGGGACGCTGTTCGCCATCGAACACCACGGCGTTGCTCCGGCGCTCCTCTGCCTGGCAAAGTCAATCGCCGGCGGATTGCCGATGGGCGCCATCGCCATCAACGCCACCCTCGGTCCGCTGCCGCCGGCCAGTCACGGAACAACCTTCGGCGGGTCGCCGCTGGTCTGCGTTGCCGCCCGCGCCGCGCTGCGCGCCATACGCGACGAGGAGTTGTCGCGCCAGGCAGCCGAAAAAGGCGCCTATATCCGCGAACGCCTGGCTGTGTTGCGCCTCCCGCGCATCCGCGCGGTTCGCGGGCAGGGGTTGCTGATCGGCATTGAACTGAAGGAGCGCGTGCAACCATTCCTGATCGCCCTGATGGAACGCGGCGTCCTGGCGCTGCCCGCTGGACCGAATGTGCTGCGGTTGCTGCCGCCGCTCGTCATTACCTACGAACAGATCGACGCGGTGATTGCCGCGATTGCCGGGGTGCTGGCATGATCCTCGATCCCGTTGCGTTGCTTACTCGTATGCTGGAGATTCCGTCCGTCTCCACGCAGGAATCCACGCTGGCGCATGTTCTGGTAGCGGAAATGGCGCGCCTGGGGTTCGAGAGTTTCGTCGACGAAGCCGGAAATGCGGTCGGCATCATGGGCGCAGGTCCCGACGTAGTGCTGCTGGGGCATATCGACACCGTTCCAGGCGAAATACCGGTACGTATCGAGAATGGCAACCTCTACGGTCGCGGCGCGGTCGATGCCAAAGGACCGTTCGCAGCGTTTGTGTGCGCTGCGGCACGGCTGACGGCTTCTGGAGCGCATTTGCCGTTCCGCCTCGTGCTGATCGGCGCCGTGGAAGAAGAAGCCGCCTCGTCGAAGGGCGCGCGGTATGCCGCCGAACAGTACCATCCGGTCGCCTGCGTCATCGGTGAACCGAGCGGCTGGGACCGGATTACCCTCGGCTACAAAGGGCGCCTGCTGGTCGATGGCGTCTGGGAGCAGCCGATGAGCCACAGCGCCGGGCGCGAGGCGTCGGCTGCGGAGCGTGCCGTCGCCTTCTGGAACGACGTGGCTGCCCACTGCACAGCGTACAACCAGGGGCGTGAGCGCCTGTTCGACCAGTTGCTGCCCTCGTTGCGCTCTATCTGTAGTCAGAGCGACGGCCTGACTGATCGGGCGGAACTGACGATTGGCGTGCGCCTGCCGCCTGACGTTCCGCCTGAGACGCTGTCATCCGTCATTGCAGAGCGTTCCCACGGCGGAGTGTTGCGCTTCCGTGACCTCTGCCCGGCGTACCAGGCGGAAAAGAACACGCCGCTGGCGCGCGCCGTTCTCAAGGGGATTCGCGTGGCTGGCGGAAATCCCGGCTTTCTGCTGAAAACCGGCACCTCCGACATGAACATCGTTGGACCAATCTGGCGCTGCCCGATTCTTGCCTATGGACCGGGCGATTCAAGCCTGGATCACACCCCGAATGAGCACATCAGTGTCGAGGAATACCTGCGTTCCATCGAAGTGCTGGAGCACGCACTGCGGCGGCTGGCAGTCGATGGGTAGCAACAAAGTCACAGCGTTGTGTCCGGCGCGTTAGCGAAGAGTTCCGCCACCAGCAGCGGTAGATCGGGCAGGCAGGTCAGGCGCAGGGTGTGGGTGGCGTCGTACACGACAGGCGCGCCATAAGCGTCTTCCTCAAGGCGATGTACGGTTGCAGTGCGTTGCGCCGGGTCGATTTCCACATACTCCGCGACGCCGGCGCGGGCGTAGGCGGCGCGTTTCTGCGCCATCGCCTCAGCGCTGTTGCCCGGCGAAAGCACTTCGATGATCAGGTCGGGTGCGCCACGGATGCGGCGATCACGCACCAGCGCAGCGACTCGTTCAGCGCGGATGAAGAGGAAATCGGGCTGCACCGCGTCGTGTGGCGACAAAATGATGCCGATAGGCGCAGTGAACCAGATGCCGAGTCCGCGTGCCTGTGCGGGGATGCCGATCAGCTCAATACACCTGCCGACAATCCACTGATGGAATGCGCTTGGAGCAGTCGTCATACCCAGGGTCCCTTCAATGATTTCGTAGCGGTTGCCGTCGTCGGGCAGGCGCTCCCACCACTCGACCGTCCAGCGCCCCTGGGGTGGTCCTGGCAGCGCGTGGTCGAGCAGCAGCGGCGCGACGGTGGTGATTTCGAGAGTCATGCGCGTCCTCCATCTTGTACAGCGCCTGTCACCATTATACCGGATGCGCTTGCTCAAAAAATCGAAAAATCTCGAAAACTCTTGACAACACTCGAAAATCACAGTACACTTACTCAATCATTCCGCACGACACGTTTCCGGTTCACGAGCATATGTCCGATCACAGCGCCGACGCGCTTCCACCCGAAGTGCGGCGCGATCAGATCATAGCGCTGCTTCAGCGTCACGGGCAGATCTCCGTCAAATGGTGCGCCGAACAACTTGGCGTCTCCGAAGTGACGATTCGCAGTGATTTTGCGCTGCTCGAACGGGAGGGCATGCTGCGCCGCATCTGGGGTGGCGCTGTGCTCGACCGGCCCTTGTGGCCCGAGGGCAGCTTTGCGTCGCGCTTGAAGCAGCAGGCGGCGGAGAAGGAGAGCATCGCGCGCGCAGCAGCGCGCCTGATCAACGACGGTGATACCGTGGCGCTCGATGCCAGCACAACCGCCTATGCCATTGCCCGTCAAATTACCAATCGGCGCAACCTTACCGTCATCACCAACGGCATGCACCTTGCCCTCTCGCTCGGCGCCTATCCTGCCATCACTACGATTGTGATTGGCGGGCAGGTGCGTGGCGAAACCGGCTCGCTGACCGGTACGCTGGCAGAGGAGATGTTGCAGCGTTTGCACGCCGACAAAGGGTTCTTCTCGGCGCGTGGATTGACCCTGACAAAGGGACTGACTGAAAGTTCCATCCCGGAAGGATTGCTCAAGGCAGTGATGGTGCGTCACGTTGATCAGGTCATCGCCGTGCTCGACAGCACGAAACTGGGTGTCGGCTCACTGACGAGTTTCTGCCCGGTCGAGGCGATCCATCTCCTGATCACTGCCGGACCGGATGCCGCTGAGCGGAGCGCCCCGTTTGTCGATCTCTTTTCGGTGACGATTGCGGAGTGAGGAGACAGGATATGAAACGCGTCGGTTTCACCCTCAAAGTCAAACCGGAACTCATCGATGAATACAAAGCCCATCATGTGAATGTCTGGCCCGAGATGCTCGACGCGCTGCGACGGCACGGCTGGCGTAACTACACCCTTTTTATGCGCGATGACGGGCTGCTCTTTGGCTATGTGGAAGTGCCGGAGAGTTTCGAGCAGGCGCTGGCGGGCATGGCGACGGAAGAAGTCAATGCGCGCTGGCAGGCGATGATGGCGCCATATTTCGAGAACCTCAGCGGCGCCTATGCCGATCAGAGTATGGTCGAACTGGAAGAGGTCTTTCATCTGGATTGAAACCAAAATCCCCCAAACCAGAGAGGTTAGGACGTTATCGACAGGGTTTCATATGCGAATTCTTTGTGCCTTTGTGCGCGCTTAAGGTGCGGAGACCAAAAGGCGTATCGTATCGATTGCCGGGCATTGCGCCTTTGCATTTGTGCGTCAGCCTTATTTGAGAAATGCTGTGAGCGTGTTATTTCGCCAAGGAGACGCATATGACATTCACTGCACCGACTCCGGCGCAGATCGAAGCCGCCTATGCCGTCGCGCGCGAGCGCTACGCCGCCCTTGGCGTCGATGCCGAAGCGGCAATGGCGACCCTGGCGACGGTCAGTATCAGCCTGCACTGCTGGCAGGGGGACGATGTTGCCGGCTTCGAGAACCCTGGCGCTCCGCTCGAAGGCGGGATTGCCGCCACGGGCAACTATCCGGGCAAAGCGCGCAATGCCGACGAACTGCGCAGCGATCTCGATATGCTCTACCGATTGCTGCCCGGTCGCCATCGGCTCAACCTCCACGCGATCTACGCCGAAACCGGCGGTGCGAAGGTCGGGCGCGACGAACTGCGCCCTGAGCACTTCGCTGCATGGCTCGATTGGGCGAAGGCAGGCGGGCACGGAATTGACTTCAACCCGACATGTTTTTCCCATCCGCTGGCAGCCGATGGATTGACCCTCTCCCATCCCGACCCGGCGGTTCGCCGCTTCTGGATCGATCACTGCATCGCCTGCCGGCGCATTGGCGCGCATTTTGGTCAGACGCTGGGCACGCCGTGCATCACGAACATCTGGATCCCGGATGGCACGAAAGATACCCCGGTTGACCGGTTGGGACCGCGCCAGCGCCTGCGCGAGTCGCTCGACGCGATCCTGGCGGCGCCGCTCGACCCGGCGCACAATCGCGATGCGGTGGAAGCCAAACTCTTCGGCATCGGCTCGGAAAGCTACGTCGTCGGCTCGCACGAGTTCTATCTGGGGTACGCCATCAACCGCCCGGGGTTAATCCTCTGCCTGGATACCGGTCACTTCCACCCGACCGAACTGGTCTCTGACAAAATCTCATCGGTTCTGCTGTATGTGAGTGACATTCTGTTGCACGTCAGTCGCGGCGTGCGCTGGGACAGCGATCACGTCGTGACGTTGAACGACGAGACGCAGGCGATCATGCAGGAAGTGGTGCGCGGCGGCTTCCTGGCGCGCACCCACATCGGGCTTGATTTCTTCGATGCCAGCATCAACCGGATCGCCGCCTGGACGATCGGCGCCCGCAATGCGCTGCGCGCCCTGCTGCTGGCGCTGCTCGAACCAACCGACCGGCTGCGCGAACTGGAGCTGGCGGGCGATACGACGGCGCGCCTCGCCCTGCTCGAAGAGTTGAAGGGCATGCCGTGGGGCGCGGTCTGGGATATGTATTGCCACCGCCACGATGTGCCGGCGGGGGCCAGTTTCCTGAACGACGTGCGCCGGTATGAAGCCGACGTGCTCGCCGCGCGGCGCCCGTGATGTGTCATTTACCATACAGACACAAAGGCACAAAGGCGTGTGTTTTGCGCTGTTGCGTTTTATATCAGATGGAAGCTCCGGAGGGGCTTGAATGATCTCAGCCAGGGCTTTGGCCCGCAGATCAGAGGAGATGCGGCCCGGCAGCACAGGTATACCGGCGCTGAGCGTTGGCTGAGCCTGTCGAAGCCAACGCTCACCTATGACGAGAACCGCTATAATCCGTCAGAATCCGTCCCGATCCGTGCAAATCCGTGTGCCATTACGACTCATGCTCGAATAGTTGATGCTTCCAGGAGCAGGAGATGACAATACACCCCAACCCATCGCGCTTCCGCCACGTCCATTACGGCTGGGACGAAGCCTACGCCGCCACGCTCGATCCGGTCGGCCGGCTGGTCTACCGTTCCAACCTGCTGGGCAGCGATCAGCGCATCACCAATACCGGCGGCGGCAACACATCGGCGAAGATCATGGAGCGTGACCCACTGACCGGCGATCCGGTCGAGGTCCTGTGGGTCAAAGGGTCGGGCGGCGACCTGCGCACGAGTACACGTGCGCATTTTGCTTCGCTGGAACTGAAAAAACTCTGCAAACTGCGCTCAATATACCTGAACAATCCCACGCGCGGACCGAAGAGCGCTGCTGAAGATGCGATGGTCGATCTCTATCCGCACTGCACCTTCAACCTGAATCCGCGCGCTTCCTCGATCGATACGCCGCTCCACGCCTTCATTCCCTACCGCCACGTCGATCACATGCACCCGAATGCAGTAATCGCTATTGCCGCCGCGCGCAACGGCGAACGTCTGACGCGCGCCATTTATGGTGATGAGGTGATCTGGACGCCCTGGCAGCGCCCCGGTTTCGATCTCGGCTTGACGCTCGAACGCATCTGCCGCGAGCATCCGCAGGCGAAGGGGGTGATCCTGGGCGGGCACGGGTTGATCAACTGGGCTGATAACGACCTGGATTGTTACGACCGCACCCTCGACCTGATCGAGCGGGCCGCCAGTTACATCGAGGAGCATGATCGCGGTGAGGCAACATTCGGCGGGCCAGCGTACGAAGCGTTGCCGTTCGACCAGCGGCGCGCGGCATTCGCAAGCATTCTGCCGTGGCTGCGTGGCCAGATCAGCCAGCAGCGCCGTTTCATTGCCACAATCCAGGACGATGGCACCACCCTGCGTTTCGTCAACAGCGTCGATGCGCCCCGGCTGGCGGAACTGGGAACCAGTTGCCCCGACCATTTTCTGCGCACCAAGATCAAGCCGCTCTATATCGACTGGCATCCGCACAATGAAACGTTCGACGACCTGAAACGCAAACTATCCGACGGATTGGAACAGTACCGCGCTGATTACACCCGCTACTACGAAACCTTCCGCCGGAGCGACTCGCCGCCGATGCGTAATCCCAACCCGACAATCATTCTGATCCCTGGACTGGGGATGATCGCCTGGGGCAAGGACAAGAGCGAGTCGCGCGTTACGGCAGAGTTCTATACCGCTGCCATCGAAGTGATGCGCGGTGCGGAAGCGATTGACGAGTACACGGCGTTGTCGCTGCAAGAGGCGTTCGACATCGAATACTGGCAACTCGAAGAGGCAAAACTGCGCCGGATGCCGCCCGAGAAAGAACTGGCGCGGCAGGTGATCGCCGTCATCGGCAGTGGCAGCGGCATCGGGCGCGAGGTCGCGCTCCGGCTGTCAGATGAAGGCGCCCATGTGGTCTGCGTCGATAAGGACGAAGCAGCGGCAGGAGCGACCGCACAGGCGATCATCGACCGGCATGGCGTGGGCATCGGCGTGGCGGGCAGCGACATTTCCGCCTGCGGACCGGCGATCAGCCTGGCTGCCGACATCACTGATCGCGCCAGTGTGCGCCGGATGGTGCAGACCCTGATTCTCGCCTATGGCGGACTCGACGCCGTTGCAGTCACGGCGGGCGTCTTCGTGGCGCCCGATGCGGAAGGGCGCATTCGTGATGAACAATGGGCGCTGACCTTCGCCATCAACGTCACCGGGCAGTACATTGTCGCCGATGAAGCTGCGGCGATCTGGCGCGCGCAGGGGTTGCCCGCCTGCCTGGTGCTGACCACCTCGGTCAATGCGGTGGTGGCGAAGAAGGGATCGCTGGCATACGACACGAGCAAAGCCGCTGCCAACCACCTCGTCCGCGAACTGGCGATCGAACTCGCGCCGCTGGTGCGGGTCAACGGCGTCGCGCCGGCGACTGTTGTGCAGGGAAGCGGCATGTTTCCCCGCGAGCGGGTGATAGCCTCGCTCGCCAAATACGGCATTCCCTTCGCGTCCGACGAGCCGGCCGAGGCGTTGACGGCGAAACTGGCGCAGTTCTACGCTGAACGCTCCCTGCTCAAACGAGCGGTGACGCCAGCCGATCAGGCGGAAGCCTTCTTCTTGCTGCTCAGCCAGCGGTTGCGACAGACGACCGGGCAGATTATCACAGTTGACGGCGGACTCCACGAGGCATTTCTGCGTTGATGGGGAACGGGTATGAGCGATCAGGCGCACATGCTGGCAGTCGATATCGGCGCTTCCAGCGGGCGGGTGATGCTCGGGCGCTGGGATGGCAGCCACATTGCACTGGAAGAGATCCACCGCTTCGCCAATGGCATGGTGGAGCAGGACGGTCACCTGTTCTGGGATGTCAACCGGCTCTGGCGCGAGATTCAGACCGGCATACAGCGTTACGCGACACAGGAAAACCAGGCGCTGCTCGCCAGCATCGGCATCGACACATGGGCTGTCGATTATGCGCTGCTCGACGAACGTGGCGGATTGCTCGGCGACCCCTATGCCTACCGTGACCCGCGCAACGAGGGGATGGCAGAACTGGTCGATGCCATTATTCCGCCAGAGGAACTGTACGAACGCACCGCTTTGCAGCGCCTGCCATTCAATACCCTGTACCAGTTGTATGCCGGTCGGAATGCTCCCTCGTTCGCAGCGGCAGCGACGTTGCTCCTCATGCCCGACCTCTTTCACTACTGGTTGACCGGAGCGCGGGTGGCGGAGTACACCAACGCCACCACAACCATGTTTCTCGACGCTCGCCAGCGCGTGTGGGCAACTGACCTGCTCGAGCGCCTGGGGTTGCCGGCGCGCATTCTCCCTCCGCTGGTCATGCCGGGGACGCGCCTGGGTTTGCTGCTGCCGGAAATCCAGCACGCCGTTGGATTGCGTCACTCAATTGAGGTCATCGCCGTTGGAACCCACGACACCGCCAGCGCCGTGGCGGCCATTCCGGGTCTCGATGCGCACAGCGCGTACATCAGCAGCGGCACATGGAGTCTGGTTGGCGTCGAACGTTCTGAGCCGCTCATCAGCGCCGAGGCGCGCCTGTTGAACGTCACGAATGAGGGCGGCGTCTACGGAACCATCCGCCTGCTGAAGAACGTGAGCGGGCTGTGGCTGTTGCAGGAATGCCAGCGGCGCTGGAACGACGAGGGACGCCAGTTGACGTGGGACGAGATCATTGCGCAGGCGGAGGCGGCGCCGCCATTGCGCGCGCTGATCGACCCGGACGCGCCGGAGTTCCTGGCGGTCGGCGACATGCCCGCGCGCATCCGCGACTACTGCCGCCGCACTGGTCAACCCGTTCCTGAGACGGTCGGTGAAATTGCGCGGTGCTGTCTGGAAAGCCTGGCGCTGCGCTACCGCCAGGTAATTGAGGCGCTGGAGCAGCTCACCAGTCAGTCAATCACGACGGTGCGGATCGTCGGTGGGGGCAGCCAGAACACGCTGCTCTGCCAGTTGACCGCCGACGCCTGCCGCCGTACTGTGGTCGCCGGTCCGACCGAGAGCACGGCGCTGGGGAACATCCTGGTTCAGGCGATTACGATGGGTTATTTTCCCGATCTTGCTACAGCACGTCAGATAGTAGCGGCGTCGGCGCCGCAGCGGGTGTACACGCCGCGTCACGGCAAAGCAAGATAGACATCGTCTCCATTCAACATCCGCTGTTTGTAATACCAGGCGGTGTTCAGTCAGACAAGATGTTCGCGCATTCGTGGCGCCAGGCGCAACGGTCCACGCACACTGGCAGGCGTGTCGGGGACGCATGACTCACACAAAGGCGCAAAGGCGCAACGATGCCGGAAGACATCCGGTGTGCCATGCACGCATCAGCCCGGTGGAGGCGCGTGTCGAACGGCTGCTGGAGCGTGGTATGATGTAGTGTGAACGATGTGCTGAAGAGCATCTCCATATGTCCGACGACGTGTTATGCCTCACCGACGTTGGTCTGTACTGTCCTGCTGGCGACTTCTACATCGATCCATGGCAGCCGGTGGAGCGCGCGGTGATTACCCACGCGCACAGCGACCACGCGCGCCCCGGAAGTGCGGCGTACCTGGCGACGCGCGATGGTGAGCGCGTGTTGCGCACGCGCCTCGGCGCCGAGGCGCATATTGAAACCCTCGCGTATGGCGAGGTCGTTTCGATTAACGGCGTCGATGTCTCGTTCCATCCCGCAGGTCATATTCTGGGGTCGGCACAGGTGCGTGTAGCGTACCGCGGCGAGGTGTGGGCAGTCAGCGGCGATTACAAGACTGAACCGGACGCGACATGTGCGCCGTTCGAGCCGGTTCGCTGCCATACGTTCATTACCGAATCGACGTTTGGACTGCCGATCTACCGCTGGTCCCCTCAGGAAAGCGTGCTGGCGCAGATCAATGAGTGGTGGCGGCGCAACCAGCAAGCACGCAGAGCCAGCATTCTGTACGCCTATGCGCTCGGCAAGGCGCAGCGGCTGCTCGCCGGTCTCGACGCTGCCATCGGACCGATCTTCATCCACGGCGCGCTCGTCCGTCTGACGGAAGACTACCGCGCTAGCGGCGTGACGCTTCCGCCTGTCCGATACGTCGGCGAAGCGCCACGCGGATTTGACTGGTCACAGGCGCTGATCCTGGCGCCCCCTTCAGCCCATGGCACACCATGGATGCGCCGGTTTGGCGTCGTCTCCACTGGCTTCGCGTCTGGATGGATGCGCATCCGTGGAACGCGGCGCCGTCGTGCCATTGACTGCGGGTTCGTCCTTTCCGACCACGCCGATTGGCCCGGACTGCTGGCAGCGATTGACGCGACCGGCGCCGAACGGGTATGGGTGACGCACGGATACGCCGCCGTGCTGGTGCGCTGGCTCCAGGAACACGGTCGTGACGCAGCGGCTGTTCAGACGCGCTTCGAGGGCGAACCGGCGGATAGTTGAAAGTGCGAAGGTTGCAGGTGGGAAGGTGGGAAGGTGGGAAGGTGGAAGGTGGAAGGTGGGAAGGTGGGAAGGTGGGAAGGTGGGAAGGTGGGAAGGTGGAAGGCAAACTTCTAACCCCTAACCTCTAACTCCTAACTCCTAACCCCTAACTCCTAACTCCTATGCACACATTCGCACAACTCTACTCTACTCTCGATGAGACGACGAAAACCGGCGTGAAAGTCGAGGCGCTGACGCGCTACTTTGAATGTGCAGAACCGGCGGACGCCGCGTGGGCAATCTTCTTCCTCATCGGTCGGCGGGTGCGCCAGGCGGCGCCATTGCCGACGCTGCGCGCCTGGGCGGTCGATGCGGCTGGCATTCCCGATTGGCTCTTCGGCGAGTGCTACGATGCCGTCGGCGACTTTGCCGAAACGGTCACGCTCCTGCTGCCGGAACCTGGCGAGTGGTCGGTGGAAGTGGATCGGTCAGTTCTGCCGTTTGCGGGCCCGCAACCGCTCCACCGCTGGGTCGAGGAGGTGTTGATCCCTCTCCGTACCCAGGACGAAGCGAAGCAATGTGCGATTGTACGCGCAGTCTGGGCGACGCTTGGCGGAACCGAACGCTTCGTGTGGAACAAGCTGATCACGGGCACATTTCGGGTTGGCGTCTCACAGCAACTGGTTGTGCGGGCGCTGGCGCGTGTCAGCGGCGCCGATCCCGCCGCGATTGCCCACCGCCTGATGGGTGAGTGGCAGCCATCCGCCGCTTTCTATCAGGCATTGCTGGTGCCCGAAACTACCGATGCCGACGTGAGCCGTCCCTACCCTTTCTGCCTGGCGCATCCGCTCGATGATCCGCCCGAAACGCTTGGTTCAATCAGCGAATGGCAGGCGGAATGGAAGTGGGATGGGATTCGCAGCCAGTTGATCCGTCGTGCCGGGCAGACGTTCCTCTGGTCGCGCGGCGAAGAACTGATCACCGATCGTTTCCCCGAAATCGCGGCGATCGGCGCATTGCTCCCCGATGGCGTCGTCATCGATGGCGAGGTTTTGCCGTGGAAAAATGGCGCGGTGTTGCCGTTCGCGCAGTTGCAACGCCGGATCGGGCGCAAGAATCTGACGCGCACCGTTCTCGACGAGGCGCCAGCCGTGCTTCTGGCATACGACCTGCTCGAGTTCAACGGCGTTGATGTGCGGGAACAACCGCTGGAGTGGCGAAGAGCCGAACTGGAGCGCCTGATTGCCGCCTGCGCGCCGGACGGTCAGGCGCTCCTGATTTCGCCGGTGGTCGCCGCCGTCGATTGGGACGACCTGGCAGCGCAGTGGGCCGCCTCGCGCACGCGCAACGTCGAAGGTCTGATGCTCAAGCGGCGCAGTTCACCCTACCGCGTCGGGCGGGTGCGTGGCGACTGGTGGAAGTGGAAAGTTGCGCCCTACACCATCGACGCCGTACTGATCTATGCACAGCGCGGCAGCGGCAAACGCGCCAGCCTCTACACCGACTACACGTTCGCCGTGTGGGACGGCGACCGCTTGATGCCATTCGCCAAAGCGTATTCCGGTTTGACCGATGAGGAGATCCTGCAGGTTGATGCATTCGTAAGACGAAATACTGTGGAAAAATTCGGACCAGTGCGCACCGTCACGCCGGAACTGGTCTTTGAACTGGCATTTGAGGGCATTCAGCGCTCGAGTCGTCATAAATCGGGGATTGCCGTTCGCTTCCCGCGTATTCTGCGCTGGCGGCATGACAAGCGTCCTGCCGATGCCGACACGCTGGAACAGGTGCGCGCACTCCTGCCGAAAGACTAATGAAGCTCTTCTATTCTGACACGTTCGTTCTTCCTTTGCCAGTGGGCCATCGTTTCCCGATTGTCAAATACGCTATGCTGCGCGAACGGGCATCGGCTGAGAGTCTCGGGGATCTGATCGTTCCTGAATCTGCCGGCGATCGCGACATTCTGCGCGCTCACGCCGCTGATTATCTGCGCCGCATCACAACCGGCGCAATGAGCGACCGCGACATGCGCCAGATCGGCTTTCCCTGGTCGCCACAACTCGTCGAGCGTTCACGGCGTTCGGTCGGCGCAACCATCGCTGCCTGTCGCGCGGCATTGAATGGCGATGGATTGGCTGCAAGTCTGGCAGGCGGCACCCATCACGCCTTCGCCGACCATGGCGAGGGGTATTGCGTCTTCAACGATTGTGTGATCGCAGCGCGCGCCATGCAGGCGGAAGGTCGCGTCCGGCGGGTTGTCATCATCGATTGTGATGTCCATCAGGGAAACGGGACTGCCGCCATCCTCGCCAGTGACGAGACCATTTTTTCGTTTTCGATCCACGGCGCCAGGAACTACCCGTTTCGCAAAGAGCGCAGCGATCTCGACATCGCACTCGAGGACGGAACAGGAGACGCCGCATACCTGGCGGCGTTGGAGGCAGGGTTGCGCCAGGCAATCGAGCGCAGCCGCGCCGACCTGGCGATCTACCTGGCAGGCGCCGATCCTTATGAATACGACCGACTTGGACGCCTGAAGGTGACAAAGGCGGGTCTGCTGGAACGTGACCGGATGGTGCTCGATGCCTGTCAGCGCGCGGGTATCCCGCTGGCAATCACAATGGCTGGCGGGTATGCCCACAACATTGCCGATACGGTTGACATCCACATCGCTACATTGCGCCTGGCTGCGTCAATGTCCAGTTGACCCGCAGCACGGGGAAGCGGGGAGTGAGGGATAACCGCGTATCGAAGCGAATCCAATCTGTCCTATGTCCCCTGGCGTCGCTGGCGCTGATATGCGCGCACCACGCGCTCGACCAGCCGTTCTGGGTCGCCATCGAGCGCCACGTCTAACCGCGCCTGCAATCCCTCGCCGAGGTGCGCTGCCAGCCGCCGACGCACCGGCTGCGCCAGGTTGCGGCGCTGATCGAGAAAGTCGTACAGCAGGGCGTAATCGTCGGGTGTGAGCAAACTGATATCGATCAGATCAGTCGTATCACCGGATGGCGGCGAAAGGTTTAGTGTATCGCTGTTGACCAGACTCTCCAGCGTCACATCGGCGCGTTCGCGCACTACCAGCGTGCTGGCGGCAAGATCGCCCAGCCGCCGCGCCCGCCCGTCGATGAACATGGCAATCACACCGATGCCGTACAGAAACGGCAGGAAGTCCACAATTCTGATGAGATTGCGAATGATCGATCCCGTGACCGTAATCGGGCGTCCTCCCTCCGAAACGACCCGCAGCCCAATCAGGCGCTTGCCGGGACTTTGCCCATTCCAGGTCAACTCGAAGGTGATGTAATATCCCCACAAAATGGCAAATCCCAGCGCCGCGCCGATTGCGACAAAGATGCTTTCGGCAAACTCGATCACGTTTGCAATTTGCGCCAGGGCAAAAAACAAAACACCTTCGGCAAGCGCGATCAGGACGCTATCAACAATCGCCGCCAGCAACCGCGAACCGATCCCGGCTACATCGTATGCCAGTTCGATCTGTTCTGGGGTCTCAACAATATAGTCGCCAGAGCTCATGAGCCCGTCCCCTGGTGTGAGTTTATGCCCGGTATGTCGGCAATCTCTTCCCGGTCGTTGTTCCGGTCAAACTGATCATCGTTGATCGACTGTTTTCTGGGCATCTGCCGCTGATCGCCAGACATTGATAACGTCATCGCCGGTTGCTCGGTTCCCGGTTCTCGTAACCCCTAACCCCTACCTCCTACGCCCGCTCTGCATCATCCACCTGCGTCTCCATCATATCAGGCGCTTCAATGGCGCTATCGAGATGCGACATATCATTGACCACGAGGATGCGCCAGTCGTTCGCCATGCACGCAATGACCGACAACGACGTATTGCCGACGTGCAATGGGCGCGGCAATACGCCAACCTTATCACGCGCAGCGTGAAGCAACAATGCGCGCGCGGGACCGCCGTGCGTCACCAGAGCGATGGTCTGTCCTGGGCGCTCACTCATCAAGCGTTCCACCGCACCAACGACGCGGTCATAGAGTTGTCCAAAGGTTTCACCGCTGCCGCCACGCGGCACGTCCTCACCCGAGTGCAGCCGCTCCCACAGATCGTGAAACCGGGTTACGACCTCATCGCGGGTTAGCCCGCTCCACGCGCCAACATCGATCTCACGCAGCGCGGGCAGCGGCGCCGGGGTGACATCTAGCCGGTTGGCGATCAGCGTGGCGGTTTCCCATGCCCGTAGCAGGTCGCTGCTGTAGATCGCATCAAAGCGGATGCGTTGTCGGTGGAGATGCCCGGCAAGACGCTGCGCCTGCCCCCGTCCTGTATCGTTCAACGGAATATCCGCCTTGCCCTGCCAGCGTCCCTGCAGATTCCAATCGGTCTGACCATGCCGGATGATGTAGAAGGTGGTCATTGCGTTTCTGTGTCCTCCATGCATGTGCTCATCAGACGCGCACAGCGTCCCCTGGCGTCCACCTGTCTCATAAGAGATTATATATGCACATGGCGAAGATGAAATCTACTGCGTCAATGGAACCAGCGACGGCTTGATCCGCAGCAACACGCCGCCAAACCAGAGAAGAACACCGCTCCAGACCACGAACAGCGTCAGACTGTACGCCATCCAGCGTCCGCCGGGGCGCAATGCCAGCGGCGCCAGAGCAGCGCCCGCCGCCAGGCAGACAAGCGGCGTTGCAAAATAGATGTAACGTGTCAGCAATTGAAGAAAGACATACGAGAGGAAAAAGGCGATGCATACCGCCACCATAGATAGCACAATCGTGCGTTGAAGCGGATGGCGCCGGTGCGCCATGAACAACAACGGCAGCCCGACCGCTGCCAGTGCCAGCACCGGTGGCAGAAACCCCAGCATCAGTCCACGTTGCACCAGATCAACGCGCTCTGGCCACAACGCCAGCCCTTCGGTAAACGATGCAACCGGATCAAGTGTGGTCGGACTGCGTGGAGCATTCGCCAGCGGCGCGGCAGCCGGCATAAAGTACATGAGCACGGCGCCTGTTCCCGCAAGCAACAGCCCGGCAACCATGGCGCGCCATCCATGATCGGGCAGGACGCGCCATCCGATCAGCGTGATCAGTCCCAGGAAAGCCGTGAGTGTCACCAGTGCGCTGATGTGGGTGGTCAGACACAGGATCGCAACAATCGTGAAGAGCGCAAAGAGCGACCGGTCTGGTGCGCGTGTCAGGCGCAGCAGCAACCAGAGAAGCAACGCCCACCACACCTGTGCGATGGCATTGGCGGCAAATCCCCACCACATCATGGTCATCGAAATTGGCAGGGCGACGTGCAGCGCCATTGCAAACAGCCCGGCTCGCGCCGAGAGACCGAGTTCGCGCGCAATCAGGAGCAGCAATGGTGCGATCAGCGCATCCAGCGCCGCCACGCCAGCCTGCATCGTCAGGCGCATATCGTTAAGCGCCAGATGTAGCGGCAACAGGACGATGTAGGCCGCGGGCGGGTTGAAGGTTTGCCGGTTCTGAAACTCGGCAGGAGTTGAATAGAAGAACAACTGCCCGCCAGCGACGGTTCTCAACCATCGGGTATGGACATGGATATCGCGCGCGTCGAAGAGCGGATGAACGGCGCCTGCCAGTCGCACAAGCAGCGCGGCTACGAGCAGCGCCCACGCGATCCGCACCTGCAACTGGGTGATCCAGGTCGCCGGTGATGGGTGCGTTGAAGGATCAGTGTCGGTTGTCGGCTGCAATGCTCGCACCAGACGCGGCGCAACCAACCATGTGGCGCCCGCCAGTAGCGCAGCGACGGTCAGCCAGTGGATTAATCCCAGCCCTACCCATAACGGTTCAATGACGTTCAGGAAAACCAGCGTCGTTGACGCCAGTAGCCCGACAACCGCTGGGACCGCGCCGGGCAGCGTCAGCAGCGCGATCAGCGCCAGGGTTAGTCCGAGCAACAGCGCCTGACCGGCGAATTGACCTGTCACCGGGCTGCCCGGAGAACTAAGTGCACGCAGTGTTATCCGGTCGATTGCAATGCCAACTGATCGGGTTTCCCCGAATGGGGTGTATGTCTCGCTGATCAGCGACATATCGATGGTCGAACGTAATGCAGCGTCTGGCAACAGAATAGTGTACGTGCGCAGTGCGCGTTCAGTCTGAAATACGCCCCACAGTCGTTCCCCTGCGAGCAAACGCACACATGGCGACGGAACGCCTTCCGGTCGCCAACCATGCGCCCGAATCTGCAAGATCCGGTACCGATCACTGAGGTTCGGGAACATGATCGTGGTATGCTCTTCGGTCCAGCGATAGTCTTCCGATGGGTTAGACTCTCTGCCATGCACGCCGCGCAATATGGTGTGGTCCCCCCACTGACCAACGTCCACGCGCAATTCAGTTGCTGCATTAAGGCTATACCATAACGCCGGCAGTGTCAGGAGCCAGATGACTGCCAGCCAGAATGCTGGACCGTGAGTTATGTCATGACGTATTTTCACCATATGTGCGTTCGGTGTCGCCGGGGTGCTGCCGATGCATCAGAGCTTATTTCTCCTGATCATCGTCGTCCTTCTTCCGCTCTCCCAGCCCGACCGATTCGCCTGCCAGACGGAGCGCTACCCGCGTTTGCAGGATGATCTGGTCCAGCAGCGACGGGTCGGGCGCTTCGACTGGCAGTTCCATCACGAAGTGGTTCAGCGCCTCTGATTTCACACGCAGCAGGTCGTCGAAACCAGCAGCGGGATGATCGCGGCGAAAGGCTTCGAGGTGAAGTTCGACAAATTCGCGCAACTTTTCGGCGGTGTCAGGCGTCAGGTGCGCCGCAGCGCCGCCAATCACGCGCTTTTCTCCGGCTGGCAGCAGATGCCCGACCACCACATCACCCGGCGTCAGACGGCGCGACGCTGCGCTGTCGGCAATGGCATACGACTGCTCGCTCAACAGGTCATGCACCTCGATGTCCTGCCCTTTGCGCACAGCGTCAACGATAAAGGCGCGCAGCCCGACACCGGTCCACTGCGGCAGCAACTGGCGCTCCGCTTCGCTCAGATCGAGCGACGCAGGGTCCTCCGCCAATCGCTCGACCAGGGTGCGCCCATCGTCGAAGCGATAGTCGAACGCCAGCCAGGTCAGGAAGCGGTCGGCACCACGGTCTTCCAGATCGTCGAGTTCGGCAATCTGCTCTGGAGCGTATTTGCCGTTCCAGAAGCGTTGCAGCGCATCAGGGACAACTTCTGGTGCAGTGCGTGCGGCATCGATCACTTTCGGCATCAGGGTATCGACGGCGCGTCGCAAGCGCAGTTGTTCGGCGCGCGCGGCTTCTTCAATCGGCAGGTGACAATGTTTGTATTTCTTGCCGCTGCCGCAAGGGCAGGGGTCATTCCGCCCAATCGCCGGCATACGCATCTCCTGGATGGTACGAGGCTATCCGATCTCCCATTCGCGCAGCACTGCTGCGGTGTGTTCGCTGTGTTTCGGCGCCGGCGCCTCAAGCAGTGCGCCTCCGAGAGTAAATGGCAGCGGTGCATATGCACGCGCTTCCGTCAGCGTCGCCGCTACAGCGCACGGTACATCGGCAGCGCGCAGCAACGCTTCCCACTCCTGCGCCGGACGTTCCGCCAGCAATGCGGCTACCTCCGCAGCCAGCGGCGCCTGATCGATCTCGGCAAAATGTGCGCGCCACGCCTCCTGCCCGACAGCGTCACAGAAGGCGTTCCAGAACTTTTCTTCGAGCGCCGCCAGCGCCAGGTAACGACCGTCGCTGCATTGGTACAGCCGGTAACCGGCGCGGTTGCCGCGCAGCATGTCACCAAATCGAAACGGCAGACCCATCTCGGCGCGTTCCAGCACCAGCAGTGCGCCAATGCTCTCTTCGAGCGTGACCGGCACATGCCGCCCCTCACCGCTAACGCTGCGCGCCACCAGCGCCGCAACAATGCCAAGCGCAGCGAATAATCCGCCTGCCAGATCAGCCAGCGGCAGCGCCGGCGGCGCTGGCGGCGCGTCGGTCAGACACAGCGCGCCGGCCACCGCCTGATAGGTCAGATCGTGCCCCGGCGCACTCGCCCGCTGGCTCTCAGCGGCGTACCCCGCCAGCGAACAGGTGATCAGACGCGGATTATCGCGGCGCAGCGACTCCAGCCCGACGCCAAAGCGTTCCAGCACGCCAGGACGAAAACTTTCCACCAGCACATCGGCGCGTTTCGCCAGTTCACGCAGCACACGCTGGCCCTCTGCGTCGTTCAGATCGATGACAATGCTTCGTTTGCCTCGATTGAGCGTCGTAAAGATCGGGTTCATTCCGTCGGGACCATGCGGCGGCAGCAGACGCAGGTAATCGCCCATGCCCGGCGGTTCGACCTTGATGACCTGCGCGCCGAGGTGCGCCAGCAGAAGGGTCGCATACGGACCGGGGATCAGGCGCGAGAGATCAAGGACGGTTGTGCCGCTAAGCGGTGCATTGTTCATAGCCCATCTCAGATGACCGTCACCTCGGTTATCAGGGTTGCGCCCCATTGACCGGCGCTTCTTCAGCGGGAGTGGGTGGTGCGCATTTGTTGCTGCTGCGTTCGCACAGCGCACAGGCGATGACATCCATCATATGATTGACATAGACAAAGTTCAGCCGCCGCTTGACGTGCGTCGGGACTTCTTCGAGATCAACGGCGTTGCGCCGTGGCAGAATAATAGTCAGAATACCGGCGCGATGCGCGCCGAGCACCTTTTCCTTGATCCCGCCGACGGGCAACACTCGTCCGCGCAGCGTGATCTCCCCCGTCATCGCTACATCGCGGCGCACCGGCCTCCCGGTAAACGCCGAGATCAGCGCCGTCGCCATCGTGATCCCGGCAGATGGTCCATCCTTGGGAACGGCGCCGACCGGCACATGGATATGAATATCGGTCGTCTCGAAGCGCTTGGGTTTGATGCCAAGCGCTTCGGCATTGGCGCGCGCAAACGAGAGCGCCGCCTGCGCCGACTCGCGCATCACTTCGCCAAGTTGCCCCGTCAGCGAGAGCACGCCGCGTCCCTTCATCAATGAGACCTCAACCGCCATCACATCGCCGCCGTTAGCCGTCCAGCTCATGCCGGTCGCTACCCCGACCTCGTCGTGCTGCTCCGCCAGACCGTAGAGATAGCGCGGCGGACCCAGGTAGCGGGTAAGGGCAGACGCCTGAATAATATGGGCATGATGACGACCTTCCGCCAGGCGTCGCGCTACTTTCCGACAAATGGCGCCAATTTCGCGTTCGAGGTTACGCACACCTGCTTCATAGGTATAGCCCCGAATCATCTGACGCAGAGCGCTATCGCTAAAGCGCAGCGCTGTGCCTGGCATCCTCGATAAAGCCTCCGGGTCTTTCGTCAGCGCCACGGCGCTCTGTGTAACGTACTCAGGGGTTGCGAGACCGTTCGCTTCCAGTTGACGCGGAACCAGAAAGCGGCGTGCAATTTCCAGTTTCTCTTCCTCGGTGTATCCCGGCAGATGAATGACTTCCATGCGATCACGCAGCGCCGGTGGAATCGGGTCGAGCAGGTTGGCGGTGGTAATGAACAACACGCGCGACAGGTCATACGGCAGGTCGAGATAATGGTCGGTAAATGCAACATTTTGCTCCGGGTCGAGGACTTCGAGCAGCGCCGAAGCCGGGTCACCGCGAAAATCGCTGCCCAGTTTGTCGATTTCATCGAGCATAAAGACCGGATTGATCGTTCCGGCATCTTTCATCGCTTTGACGATCCGCCCCGGCATCGCGCCGATATAGGTGCGCCGGTGTCCGCGAATCTCCGCCTCGTCGTGCACGCCCCCCAGCGAAATGCGCACAAAGCGCCGTCCGAGCGCTTCGGCGATTGAGCGACCAAGTGAGGTTTTTCCCACGCCGGGAGGCCCGACAAAACAGACAATCGGCGACTTGAGACGCGGGCCGGCCAGCATTCGCGCGGCCATGAACTCCAGGATCCGCTCCTTGACGCGCGGCAATCCGTAGTGATTGCGCTCGAGCGTTGCGGCTGCGCGCACCAGGTCGGTATCATCTTCGGTCTGCTGGCTCCAGGGCAGATGGATCAACCAGTCGAGATAGGTGCGCAACACACTATACTCAGGCGAGGCTGGCGGCATCATCCCCATGCGCTCCAGTTCTTCGAGCGCTTTTGCCTGAGCGCGCTCAGGCATTGCCGCCGCCAGAATCCGCTCGCGCAGTTCGTCCATCTCACGCTGGATCGGGTCGGTCTGCCCCAATTCGCGCTGGATGGCTTTCATCTGTTCGCGCAGAAAGAACTCGCGTTGCGACCGATCAACTTCCTTCTGAACCTGGGTGTGAATGCGACTTTCGAGTTCGAGGACATCGAGTTCCTGCGAGAGCATGATCGACAGACGGCGCAGCCGCTCTTCGATATCGAGCGTCTCCAGAATCTCCTGGCGACGCGGTACATCGAGCGGCAACGTCGAGACGATCAGATCTGCCAGCCATCCCGGTTCACCGACGTTCATCGCCATGATGTAGGCGTCGTCGGGCAGGGTGCGCGACAGTTTGACGACCTTCTCGAATAATGAGAGCACCGCGCGCATCATGGCTTCGACTGCGATGGTCTTTTCGGTGTTTTCGTAAATGGCGACGCTCTGCGCATGGAGCGCCTGCTGATCCTGCACGTATGCCACCACGCGCATCCGCCGCTGCCCCTGAACGACGATCGAGATCGAACCGTCGGGCATTTTGAGAATGCGCTGAATCACCGCTTCGACGCCGATCGTGTACAGATCGGCGGGTCCTACCTCCTCAATGTCGGGTTCGCGCTGCGCAACCGCCAGAATCGTGCGATCGCCGCTCATTGCTTCTTCGATGGCCGCCACTGAACGTTCGCGCCCGACGAAGAGCGGTGTCAGCATATGCGGGAATAACACGGTGTTGATCAGGGGCACAACCGGCAGCATGCGCTCCTGCCTCTGACCGTCGATCAGCGCAGACTCCGGATTGATTGGGAAATCGAAGAGTATCGGCGATTCTTCTGGCATAGCGTCCTCGTCAACTGCGGACTGTTCGCCAATGGTGTGCATGGGATTATAGCATGGTGCGGAAAGGCTGATGTTCAGCGTCGGCTGAGCAGACGTTCCACAGATGGTCCGTGCGACGAAACTACACGCATCCTGCCACGAAATCGAAATGATCTCGGCGAGCGACGTCGGCTATACTTGGAAGCAATGACGAGCGGCGATGCGCCGAAGAGAGAACGCTGCGGTGCAACTCGTGCAAAGAATATCGACAAAAAGGCTTCACATGGAGCGGACAAGTCGGTATAATACACCTTGCAACAGCGCAGGTGCTCCTGGCTTCACAAAGAATCTGCACTGATCGGGATATGCCAGCGATGCCACCCAGATATGTGCAACCCGGCGCCTTGCGCGTATGAGGAACCAGCCACACGTGCAGGTATCACCACATCGGACGACGCAGGAGATTCTATTCAGTCAGCAGCGTAACTATCACATCCGGAGGAACACCATGGTTGAGCTGATTGTTCAGATTGTCGTTGTGTGTCTCTGGGGCGCAATGATTACCGTTCACACTCGCCGCTTGCTGCGCCTCGCACGTGTCGAAGCGCCCGCGTCGCTTCGCGGTCGCCAGTTGCGCCAGAATCTGTCGCGTGTCTGGTGGTGGTTGGGGCGCGAAGAGTTCTGGCGCGCCGTTCAGATCGATGGGTTGCGCTGCACCCAGATCACCGTGATGCTCTTCTTGCTCGCCCTCGGACTGTTGGTGTAGCGAATGCTTCGGATCGGCGCTCTGCCGAATGTCGTTCTGTGTCTTCTTGTGTCAAGCGGCGGTCGGTCAGACAAGATGTTCGAACGCCTGGTTTGCACGGCGCAACGATCCACGACGCGCACCGGCGGTCGTGGACGCTGACCGCGCCCTGGCATGAGCAGCTCCGATAGGGCTTGCACTTGCGGTGAGCACGGTCGAACCGCGTCCTCAGCGAGGGCTTTCACCCGCAGCGCCCTGGCGCCCCGCCCCGCGCCCCGGCAATAACGGTTTTTGAATACTTCTTCCGCGATCCGGTGGCTGAAGCCGCAGGCTACGGCTGCAAAGCCCGCCTGCGCGGGCTAAACCGGGCGATGCCGGATTATTTGCTCAAAAACCATTATTGTCCAATGACCGCGGATTAGTATTACATACGTGACGGGGAAACAGGGTGCGTTTTCTGCCGGGTTATGAGGCAGTGACGCCCATGCGCCGTGCAAAAAGCATGCTCCTGTGCGCTCCAGGGATGTGCGCTGATCCTGCCCGTTCTTTGTCGCAACTGGTATAATACCCGCGATCAATGAGCAGCGCATTGAAAGTGTCTGCACCAATGCATCACTTCCCGATCCGACGATCGCAATCGCTGTGTGGCATCCTTGCCCTGCTCGCCGTTGCGCTCCTGTCCGCCTGTACAGGCGTGACGCAGGCGCCGACGCCGTCATCTATCCAGATAACTGCGTCGCCCACGGCTGCGCCGTCCATTGCTTCCTCGCCTGCGCCTGTTATCCCTGTGCGCCCGACAACGTCCACCATTACGCCCCTCGATGAACTGGCGGCAATGGCCGCTGCCGTCCCTGCTCCCCGTGATCAGCGCGCTATCAGCGCCGTGTTCAGCGGCGCCGACATCCCCGACGTTGCGCGGACTACGCCGCTCGATGTTCGGGTCGGTGCGATCGAGACCTTCTGGGTGGCTGATGTCTCGAACAATGTGAACTATACCGTGACAGCACAACTGCGCTATGCCGGCCCGGTTGTGCTGATGTACGTCGATACATCCCTCGATATTCCGCAACATCTGATCGAGCAGTCGGCGCAGGTCTTCGAGGAGCGAATTTACCCGCGCAATCGCTTCCTGTTCGGCGAGGAACGCATCCCCGGCGTCGATGGCGATGAACGTCTGACCATTCTCAACACTCGCATTCGCGGAGCAGGCGGGTATTTTTCCTCAGCCGACGGTGTGACGCGCGCGGTCAATCGCTTCAGCAACGAACGCGAGATGTTCGTCATCGATGCGGTCGCCTTCCCGCCTGGCAGTGACATCTACAACGCGACGCTGGCGCACGAGTTTCAGCATATGATCCACTGGCATTGCCAGCCGCGCAGCCCGACCTGGTTCAATGAAGGTCTCTCGACGCTTGCCGAGGACCTGAACGGGTTGGGCGACAACGGCGCTGCGCTGGCGTATCTGCGCAACCCCGACACGCAATTGACGACATGGATGCCAGGAAGCGGCGTGATGCGCCACTACGGCGCTTCCCAACTCTTTATGCGCTACGTGTACGAGCACTACGCCGGCGACACTCGCCCCGCCGACTGGATCGACGCCGATGTGGGGAATAATCCGCAGGCGCTCGCGGATCTCGCCGCACAACGGCGCGCGGACATCGGCAGTTTCGCGGATCTGTTCGCCGATTGGGCAGTGGCGAATGTTTTGAACGATCCAACCGCAGGCGACGGACGCTATGCGTATCGCGGTCTGCCGACGCGCGCTACGACTGTGCGACTCGAAGCGGGAACAACCTCCGCCACGGTGCGCCAGTTTGGGGTGGATTACCTGGGTCCGCTCGAAGGTCCGTTGACCATCGATTTCGATGGGACCGATACGGTGCAGTTGGTTGGTGCGTTGCCGCTTGAAGGGCGGTTCGCCTGGTGGAGCCACCGCGGCGATGAAAGTGTTTCCACTCTGACGCGACGCTTCGATCTACGCAATGTGCCGCGCGCAACGTTAACATTTCGCCTCTGGCACGAACTCGAGCGCGATTATGACTACGCTTTCGTGACCGTCTCCACCGACGGCGGTATGCGCTGGCAGACCCTCTCCGGCATTACCACGCGCACCGACGATCCCCAGGGACACAATCTAGGCGATGGACTCACCGGCATCAGCGGTGTGCCGGATGCCGCACTCGGTGGCGCGCGCGGACGCTGGATCGACGAACGTATCGACCTGACGCCATTCGCTGGTCAGGAGGTGTTGCTGCGCTTCTGGGTCATCTCCGACGCTGCGATCAACGGTCCTGGTCTGTTGCTCGACGACGTTCGTATTCCAGAGATTGCCTTCAGCGATGGTGCTGAAACCGATGATGGCGGTTGGGAGGCGATGGGGTTTGTGCGCACGTCCGGTATTCTTCCGCAGCACTGGATTGTGCGATTGGTGTTGTTCGATGGCGATGAGACGAAAGTCATTGCTCCCGCCCTTGATGCTCAGGGACGCGCCAGCGTACAACTGACTCCAGGGCAACGCGCCATTCTCCTGCTCAGCGGCGCTACGCCATTCACGACAGAACCGGCATCGTACCGTATCGATCTGTATCAGCCATAGGAGTCTTCCAATGACCGGCGAGCAACTGCGAGTGCTCATCTTTGGCGCCCATCCCGATGATGTCGATTTCACCGCAGGAGGCACAGCGGCGCTTTATGCACGTCAGGGGCACGAGGTGCTGTGCGTCTCGGTGACAAACGGCGACGCCGGGCATCAGACCGAAGCCGGCGCATACCTGGCGCGCCGCCGCCGCGCCGAAGCCGAAGCAGCCGGACGGGTCATTGGTGTGCGCTATATCACGCTCGATAACCACGACGGCGAACTGATGCCCACCCTGGAAAATCGCCGCCAGATCATTCGTCTCATCCGCCAGTTCAGGCCCGACCTGATCATGTCGCCGCGCCCGAATGACTATCACCCCGATCACCGCTATACGGCGCAGTTGATCCAGGATGCCTCATATATGGTGACCGTCCCGAATGTCTGCGCTGACACGCCGCATCTTGACATGATGCCGGTGATTGTGTACGTCAGCGACACGTTCCAGAAACCCTACCCCTTCACTGCGGATGTCGTCGTCGCCATTGACGAGGTGATCGATCTGAAATTTGCGATGCTGCACGCCCATACGTCGCAGATGTATGAGTGGCTGCCGTACAATCAGGGCATCCTGACTGAGGTTCCCGTAGGTGATGCCGAACGCCTCGCCTGGCTGCGGCGCCGTCTCGATGGACGGATGCGGCAGGACGCCGACCGGTTCCGCGCGACGCTCATTGCACTGTACGGCGTCGAACGCGGGCGCAGCGTCGTGTACGCCGAAGCCTTCGAGGGGTGTGAGTACGGCGCGCCTCTTACCCCGGAGAACCTGCATTGCCTCTTCCCGTTTTTTTCAGAACGACGCTGAACGGCGAATCGGACTGTCAGCGGGCGTTGCTCGTTGCGCCAACCTTTTGTATACTCACTTGTGGTCAGTCAGACAAGATGTTCGCGCCCCCGGCGCTCACGGCGCAACGATCCCACAACGCGCGCCGGCAGTTGTGGACGCTGACCGCGCCCTGGCATCAGCAGCCCCGGCGGGGCTTCCACTTGCGGTGAGCACCGTCGAACCGCCTGCAGTGTGCATGGTCGAACTGCGTCCTCAGCGAGGGCTTTCGCTCGCAGCGCCCCGGCAGTATGGACGAATGACTGCACATAAGTATTAGCAATGACTTCACTGCAAAAAGCAACCACGAAGGTCACAAAGGGACACACAGGAAATGCGCTTCATTTTTTATTCACCTTCGCGCGCTTCGTGTCCTTGGTGGTTAAGCCTTTGTACAGTGGACTCTGCAATGCGTTGGGGTATAATAACGCTAGACGACATTGTTGCAGGCAGAGCGATGACCACCTCCCCCACAATCGAAACGCCCGCCGCCGCGCCCCAACCGGTTCCGCCGCTCGTCTCAGGCGACCGGCTCTCGCGCGCGGAGTTCGAGCGGCGCTATCACGCCGCTCCCGACACGCTGCGCGCCGAACTGGTCGAAGGAGTGGTCTACGTGACGTCCCCCATCCGCTATCGTCAGCACGGTCGTCCGCACGCAATGATTATTGTCTGGCTGGGTGCATACGCGGCTGCAACGCCGGGGGTCGAACTCGCCGACAGCGCCACGGTGCGGCTCGACCTGGAGAACGAAGTGCAGCCCGACGCGCTGCTGCGACTGGAAGGCGGCAGGTCGCGCGTCGGCGACGACGATTACCTGGAAGGCGCGCCGGAACTGGTGGTCGAGATTGCCGCCAGCAGCGCCGCCTACGACCTGCACGACAAGAAGCGCGCCTATATGCGCAATGGCGTGCGCGAGTATCTGGTGGTGCAGATTGACGAACGGCGGATCGACTGGTTTGCGTTGCGCGACGAGGGGTACGCGGCGTTGCCGACGGCTGACGGAGTCGTGCGCAGCGAGGCGTTCCCCGGCTTGTGGCTGGCGGTCGATGCATTCTGGGCGAACGACCTGGCGCGGCTGCTGGCGGTGGCGCAGCAGGGGCTGGCAAGCGCCGAACACGCCGCCTTCGCGGCGCGCCTCGCTGCGCGTCAGGACCCTTGATGCCCGGGACGTTTGCGGGTATGAGGACGCCAGCAGGGGCGCGGTTCGGCAGGCTCACCGCCAGGGGCGCCGCTGCGCCTCGACGCTGCTCACGCCCGAAAGCCGCACCCGCCTGGTCGCAGCGAGAGACGGGGAAAGAGACCGCTGCCGCGCCGCGATGCCGCTCACGCCCGGTCGCAGCGGGCAGATGGGGAATGCGTCCGCCGCCGCGATGCCGCTCACGCCTGAAACCCGCAACCCTTGTGAGCAGGATCGAGTTCTGGCGTCGCTATCGTCCTCAGCAACGTGCGCCTCGTCTGCCAGAGCGATCACCCCAAATCTGGACAATCAAGGACGCGGAGCGGCTGACGGTGGCTGAGCCTGTCGAAGCCGGCTGAGCCTGTCGAAGCCGGCTAAGCCTGTCGAAGCCACTGTCAGCCGCAAGACAGTCAACTATCTGGTTGGTCGCGCTATAAGACGCGCCGCCCGGTGCAATCCGCGCAGGTCCGTGCTCCAGCGCAGGCTGTGCCCGCAGGCAATGTGAATCTACGTGGTCGCCGCTTGATTGGAATAAGCGCGCCCCGACGCCAGGCAACACGCGGCAAGGCGCAAACGCCGCCGAATGACGCCAGGGCGCGGGTTGGAGAGAGAGTATCATCCCTCTTTATGTCCGGCAGTGCGCCGGTCTATCGAAACAGTCGACGCAGTCTATCCGTTCCAGGGTTTGCCTGCGCTGGCGGGCGTCGGCTGCAACAGGCTCAGCGTGCGCTGACTGCACAACTGTCTGTATGAGATTTATGTTTGATGAGAACGGCTGTAGCTCCCACAGTTCGATCCTGATACTAATTTGCGGTCAGTCAGGCAAGATGTTCGAGCGCCCGGTTTCTACAACGCGCGTTGGCGGTCGTGGACTGCATGGACTGTGCATTGGCATCAGCAGCCCCAGCGGGGCTTTCACGTGCAGTGAGCATGGTCGAACTGCGTCCTCAGCGAGGGCTTTAGCCCGCAGCGCCCCGGCGTCCGCTGCGCGACCCGGCAGTATGGTACGAATGACCGCGCATTAATCATGATACGACAGGCTGGCATCAGGACTCAACATCGGGCAATGCTTCTTGATACATTGTGCTGTATTTTCTATCTCGGTCAAGAGTGTTGCCGCCGGTGCGATGCAATGGCATCGACCACATCCGGGGATCGGGCGCGCCTGCGTTCGGTAGGCGCCTGCACCATCGGGCGCCTACCGGTCGGGATGTCAGACTCCCCTTCTCCCCTGGTGGAAAGGGGGGACAACCGCTGTAGGCATCGGGATGAACAAACTCCCCCTTCTCCCCTGGTGGAAAGGGGGGGCAACCGCTGTAGGCATCGGGATGAACAAACTCCCCCTTCTCCCCTGGTGGGAGAAGGGGCAGGGGGAAGAGGGGGACAACCGCTGTAGGCATCGGGATGAACAAATTCCCCCTTCTCCCCTGGCGGGAGAAGGGGGCAGGGGGAAGAGGGGAAAACCGCCCTAACCCCTGACCTCCTCCACACTCGCATTCCACAACCACGCCCCCACCACAATCGCATAGTATGCTAGCAGCAGCCAGAGCGGAAACGGCGGCAACTGCACCGCTGCCCACGGCAACTGACCGAACAGACGCGCCCCCTCGGTCAACCAGGCAAGGAACAGATACGCCGGCAGCGCCAGCCATTGACCCAGCGGCAGCCAGATCAGTCCACCGACCAGCGCGATCGCCCCAAACAACATCGCCGACGGAACCATCGGCAGCATCACCACATTTGCCAGTGGCGCGATCAGCGACAGATTGCCAAAAGCGTAGAGAATGAGCGGCAGCGCCAGAATTTGCGCCGCCAGCGTCGCCGTGAGCGCTTCACGCGCCCAATCGAGCCACCCGGCGCGCAGCGGCGTGCGCATGAGCAGCGCCTCGGTTCCTTTGCCATACGCAAACAGTGATGCGGTTGCCAGTGCGCTCAGTTGAAACCCCATGTCCCACAGCGTCTGCGGATTCCACAGCGTCATCGCCCAACACGCCGCGAAGAGGGTCGTCCAGGCGTGCGCCGGGCGGTCCAGGCGCTGCCCGATTACCACGATACTGCCCATGACCGCCGCGCGAATGACCGTCGGCGTGGCGCCGACGAACAGCGTATAGACCCAGATGGTCATCAGAATGAGCCAGAATGCCCTGCGCCGCTCCAGTTTCATCCCATCCGCCAGACTGTACAGCGCCGCGCTGATGATTGTGATGTTCCAGCCGGAGATGACCAGGATGTGTGACGTGCCGGTGGCGCTAAAGTGGTCCAGTACCTCATCCGGGATCGACGATTGCAGCCCCAGCAGAATGCCGACTGCCAGCGCCGCCTGCGGTTCGGGCAGTTCGCGCAGCAACACCCGGCGCGCCTGATCGCGGAACCGGAGCAGCGTCGTGATCAACGGATGTCCCTGATCCGATGCGATCAGGCGCGTCTGTTCTGGTTTCATCAACGAGAAGATGCCGCGCCGCGCCAGATAAACCCGATAATCGAAATCGCCGGGGCGCGCCGCCGCGCGCGGCGTCGTCAGCGCACCGGTCAGTTCCAGCCGGTCGCCGTAGAACCGCTCCGGGTAGCGCGGCAGGGTCACCAGCGCCAGACCTTCGGCGGGGCGCCATGCATCCCCGATACGCACACTATCGGCGGCGAACACCACCCGTTGCCCGTCGGCAAGACGACGCGGGTCTTCGATCACGATACCGCGGATCTGCGCCTTGCCGCTGTCATTCAGCAGCCGAATGCTGTGGGGCGACACCGGAATCTCCGCTGCTGCCAGGCGCGCGCCACCGGCCGCTGCCACGCACAACGCCAGGAATACGAGCCGTGCACGCGGACTGCGACGCAGTGCGATGGCGGCAATGCCGCACCCGCTGCTGCCGGCGACCAGATGCCAGAGCGGCAAGTGTAGTGCATCAGCGAGAAAGATGCCGACCATCCAGGCAATGGCAAGAACAATCAGGGTCATCGTCACCCCCTGCTACTGCTACCGCATTCGTCAAGAAAAAGTTACGAGGGGAGGGGTCGATAACATCCCGCAGGGGTAGGGCGGGCTTTCGCCCACTGCGACGCGGCATTGCGCCCGCCTGCCCCTCCCCCCCGCCTCCCGCTCCCATCCGGGGAGCGAGGGAAATACCGCTCCCCTCCCCCCTCGTGGGGGAGGGGGAGGGGGAGGGGGATATGGTGTGGTCTCTGCCCGCCTGCCCCTAGCCCCCCGCCTCCCGCTCCCATCCGGGGAGCGAGGGAAATACCGCTCCCCTCCCCCCTCGTGGGGGAGGGGG